>CAZDTF010000068.1:0-6934 GCA_964508325.1 uncultured Nitrosopumilaceae archaeon
AATGATATTTTGTGTAAATAAAGATAGTAAAAGAGTTTTGATTTGAAGCCTTATCTACAATTAGTACAATGTTATCCTGATGTACAGCCACTGTATCCACATTCTATGCAGACATTGCATCCTTCTGCAAAGACCAAGTTGTTCTTGCATGTTGGACATAGTCTTTCTTCAATCTCGTCTTGAGTAAGTGGGACTTGGGGAGCTTGTACGGTTATATCTGGAATTTTTATTTGCAATGCTTTTTCGGTTTGTGATTTTAGGTATGGATTTGTAACGTTTTTTGCAATGTAATCTGTCACATATACACTTGGAGTAACTTGGAATGTTTTTTTCACATTATCACCAGTCATGTGTAAGACCTGTTCATGTCTTGAACCATCTCTAAATATCGTGATTCCCTTGAGTCCAAGCTCGTGTGCTATCAGATAGGCTGCTTTGATATCTTCAGCTGTTACATCATGTGGCATATTGATTGTTTTTGCGATTGCATTTCCAATCCACTTTTGCCACACAGCTTGGGCCATCAGGTGATCAGCCCAGTGGATGTCCATTGCTGTGACAAAGATTTTTTGCATCCATTCTGGAATTTCTGGAATTCCCTTCAGGGAACCATAGTTATTTGCAATTTTTTCTAGAATTTGATCGTTATACAATCCATGTTCTTTGAGAACCTCCTCGAAAATTTTGTTCGTATAGAAGAATCTTCCAACAGTTACACGTTTTTCAAATGCCAAAGCAAACATTGGTTCCATTCCGTTTGAACAATCAGCAATCATTGAGAGAGTGCCTGTAGGAGCTACTGTAGTTGCTAGCACGTTTCTAATACCATGTTTTTGGATCTTTCCTATTAATGCATCCCAGTCATAATAGTGAGCACTCTTTGGTTTTTCGTAATAACCAGCTACCGGAATTTTTCCTTCAGGATATTCTGTTTTTGCGCATAATGGAAATGCCCCTCGTGTTTTTGCCAAGGCAACACTTTCTTCCATGGAATAATAAGTCAGTGCTTCAGCAAGTTTTTCTTGGAACTCAAAACCTTCTTCTGAATTATACGGAATTCGTAACTTAAAGAGTAGATCTGCAACACCCATCACACCAAGTCCGATTCTACGTGAATCCTTTGACGCCTTATCGATCTCAGGAATTGGATATGTGTTCACATCTATCACGTTATCCAAGAATCTTGTTGTCTTTCGGATTGTCTCTTCGTATCTTTGCCAATCAAATTCATACTGTCCATCAGCTTTTCGTTTAACATAGTTTGATAGATTAATAGATCCTAGATTGCATGATTCGTATGGATACAAACTTTGTTCTCCACAAGGATTAGTAGCTCGTAATGGCCCACCACGAGCTTTGGCAAATACATTGTATTTGTTAATAAGATCAAAGAAGATTAGACCAGGTTCAGCACTCTTCCAAGCTGAAAGTGCAATTAGATCAATGAGTTGGTGTGCATTTATTTCTCGCACTGGTGAGTTATCACGTGGACTTCGAAGAACATATTTTCCTTCTTTTGAATTAACTAGTGCATCCCAAAAATCTTCCCAAACTCCAACACTTACATTAAAGTTTTCCAAAACTCCTGGTTTTGTTTTTGTAGTAATGAATTTCTCAATATCAGGATGCCATGATTCAATAATTCCCATGTTTGCACCTCGTCGTTTTCCTCCTTGTTTGACTACTTCAGTTACTGTGTTTATGATATTCATAAATGATACAGGACCTGAGGCAACACCAGACGTAGATGCTACCATATCACCTTCCTCTCTGAGGTCAGAATAGTTGATTCCTACACCTCCACCAGACTTGAAGATCAAGGCTGCATCTGAAGATGATTTCATGATTTTTTCCATATCATCAGGCATGGCAAGCACAAAACAGGCTGAGAGCTGTCCTAGTCTACCCCCCGCATTCATCATTGTTGGGGAGTTTGGTAGAAAGTCTTGAGAGACCATCAGATCATAGTATTCTGTAATTCTCTCTGAATACTGATCAAACTTCCTTGCTGCAAGCATAGTCAGAACCTCTTTGATGCTTACCTTCATCTTACCACGGTTGGCCAAGTCGATATAATGATTGATTAAGGATCTAAAATGCCATTTGTTAAGGATATACTTGCCTATCTTGAATTTATAGTCAAAGTCATCTAGTTTTTCAAGATATCGTGAAGCTTCCTCTATGTTTTGTGTATTTCCTCCTTCCATCTCAAAGATAGTAGAGTCCTTTAGTAGATCTCCAATTCCTACCAAAACTGCAACTCGTTCAAACATTTCATTTGGACTTTCAATTATTGTTCCCTTGTTGTTACGCATCAAGTATCTAGATGCTAATACTCGCAGGCAGTTGAGATCAAATTTCTTTGCTACACTATCAAGAGACTTGGCATCAAGAACTTTCATCTTTTCTTCTCGGAGCTTTCTTCTTTCGTGTCTGTAAAGGATGTAGGCTTTAGCAATTTCCCCTAGTCCTTCATCTATTAAAGTAGATTCAACCATATCCTGTACATCTTCCACGCTTGGTGGACCTGAAACAGAATATCCTTGATTTGCAAGTTTCTCAATTACTCGATTTGCTAGTTTATCAGCCAAGCTGTGTTCCGGTCTACCACATGCAACTAAAGCCTTGTATACAGCGTTTGAAATTTTGTCCCTCTGGAAGTTTAACACTCGCCCATCGCGTTTTTTTACTTCAACGATCGAGTTCTCTATTTGTGAAAAATCTGTCAAATGACTCCCCGCAACAGGTAGAAAAGAGAGTTAAATAAAGATTGAGGCAAAAAATATTTTTCCAAAGCTTGACTTTGGATCAATTTTGTTGACACCGTTACAATTTTCATAGTTATAGATCAGCACACAACCCAAATAAATCTTCAAAAAAATTTAATCTAATTTTCGAATAATTACGATCACATTTTACAATTTTTTTAAAAATAAAATCTTATTCATGAATATTGGTAGAATTTACTCAGTACAAAGTTTTAGGCAAGTATGTATGGCGATTTGCAGGTTGGGCATTTATCAGTAATCTTTTCTTCCTTTAGACCACAGTTACTGCAAATATGCACCTTTCTTATTGGTCTAAATGAACTTACAAGCTCACTTGCTTTTTCTATAGCCTTTTTTATTCCTGCTGTGTCTGTATTATCAGGGATTTTAAGTTGTACTAACAACCCTCCATTGAGCGCCTTGTACATATGACTAGCCTCAACAACTTTGTCTGTTTTTTGATTCATTCCTTCAATTTCTGAAGCATTTAACACTATTCCTTCGGAATAATACTCACCTTCCACATATTGGAGAACAGACATCTTACCGTATTTTTCACCGTCCAAGGCTGAAAAGCGTGAAGCAGCATCGCTTTCAGTTATAGATATAGTAACATTATCACCCATCTCTTTTCCCTTCTTGGCTGCTACCTCTATTGCTGTTGCTACTACCTTAGAAAGTATTTCTTGCCCAGCCTTGTTATTTTCATATCCAAGTATTCCAAAAACTGCTTCCTTTAGACCAATCAGATTAACTACCAAGGTAACTGAGCCCTTTTGCATGTATTGTGTATTACTTGCAAGAATTGGATTTAAGCCACGTCTAGTTAGATCGGATATCTCCTTTTTTCTAAGAGACATTGCTGCAAGTGCAGGCTTCATTAAAAGTGCAAGACGTGCTCTAAAGTATGTTTCATCTTTATTGGATTCAAATGCAAGTCGTGGCATGTTAATTGAAAGCGATTGAAGGTTAATTGTAGTACCTGCAGTTTTTATATCACCTCGTAAAATTCCTTTATTGGATATAATGCCCTTTGAAAAACTTACACGTCCCCCTAATGCAACAATTTCAGAAAGTATGTCAGAAAATTCACTGACTTTGCCTTTTTCATAGTCTATTATAATTCCTATGGAAGGAATTGGTGTGGATTTTACATATTTTTTGTAACCAGCAAGGATTGCGCCTATTATCTTAGAATCAATTCCAAGTGGAATTCTAAAGGAAGCAAGAGTACCGTTCTTACTGTATCTTGGAGCAGTTGACGTTGCTGCAAATGCAGTTGTAATTTTTTCTTCGACTTCACCAAGATTTTTTGAATATTTTTGCAAAATTGTTACTAATCCATCCAATATCACCTCTTGTGATGCTTCTCTAAATAGTAACGAAGTGAGTAATGATAAGGAAGTGGCAAGCTCATCTAGTGTATTTACAGGAGGCATCCTTGTTACTCCAAGGAATTTTCCTCTAAGATCTATTCCGTCTTCTAGGAGCTCTTTGATGTTTACAAAGATTGTATCTGGTAAAAGTGACCATATTCCAGGATTTGTTATATGAATATCACCTGAAAGATGTGAATCGGCAACATCCTTTGGTAGTGTATTTAGAACCAGATGCTCTCCAAAGACGGTTTGACCGGTCTTAAAGAGGAGACCCTCAACGCCATTATGAATTCCATCAACGTTTGTTATCATTTCATGAATGTCATAGGCAGGAAGCCCAAATCTAGCCAATTTGTGCCTATAATCCTCATGGCCTTGCTCTAAAAGTACAGAATTTACCATTTCACGGATCACTGAGGCAGTAAGATATGAAGTTTGGAATTTGTAAATGCGATTTTCCACTTCTTCAGTTATTTTTTGAGCAAGTTCTAGCGGAAGATTGCCCTCACGTACAAGAGATTGGATTATCTTATGTGAGTTAAACTCCTCTATTGATTCGTGGGAGGTTCGTACGTACATCTTGCCGCTCTCTATTATAGAACGTTCTTCAATTTGCCTTGCAAGACTTAGAACAAGCTTTCCTAAATTCGTAATAGTATAGCGTCTTTCTGATTTATTTAGAGCTACTAGAGATTGCCTTAGAAGTTTTCTCAAGTGATAAGCAAATTTGCCACTTTCTTTTTTTGATTTAAATCCTGCAAGTGATTTTAATTCTGAATAAGTAAGAGGACCTTTTGAATTTAGAATACGTAAAATATCGATCCTGTTTGGACTTGCCATTACCGAAAAGATCATTCTGACTCGTTTTGATGCTGATTGTAAAATTCCTCCCCGTTTCTGCTCGCTAAAGTCCTCACTCAGTTCCATAGGCATGTCTAGATAGTATCGGTAAATAAGATTTGTGACGAAATTGATCCGTAAACTACTATTTTTGATCAGTTTTTTGTTACGTCTACTGTAAATTCAGAGGAAGATAGTGTCTGTCCACAAGAAGGACATTTATTGTTATATGGTCTCATGATGTCTTTAACCGATTTTAACATACGAATATTTGCAATTTTGGCACCACATTTTCCGCATGTAACATCAACTGACATTGCGATCAGTTTTAAATAAAATTATAAAAGATCTATTTTGTGTTTATTTTAATCAGTTTAATAAATTTGATTTACAGTTTCTCGATCAAAATTCCGCGTTCGTCATATCCAGAAATTTTTATTCTTGTTCCAAGTGGAAGATCTGACGGAGATTGAATATTTGCCATAAATCCCGAAATTCGTAGATCTATACCATCTAGTTTCATTACTACCCAAGCATATGGTACGGATTTTTCGTATCCTGCTGGTGGAACCGTTATTATGGTATAGGTGGCAACTGAGCCTTTTCCCTCAAGAACGATGTTTTCGAATCCCTTATTTCCACAATTTTGGCAGAAATACGTAGTAACTAGGTGTAAATGGCCACATTTTGTGCATTTTCGGGCAAGAACCCTGCCTGATTTAGCACTACTGATGAATTCTTCTTTTGATAACAAATTATACACTTTTGAATATGTGAACTGCGCAACTTGCTCCTGTTGCACCAAAGTTGTGTGTAAGACCTATTTTAGCATCTTTTACTGTTCTTTCACCAGCTTTTCCTGTTAACTGGTCAAAAACCTCAACTACCTGTCCAATTCCAGTAGCACCGATTGGATGCCCTTTTGATTTTAGTCCTCCTGATGGATTGATAGGTATAGCACCGTTTAGTTTTGTCATTCCTTGTCTTACACCTTCAACTGCTCTTCCTTTTTCAAAAAATCCCAAATCTTCGGTATCAACTAGCTCTGCAATTGTAAAACAATCATGTACTTCAGCAAAATCAATATCTTTTGGAGTAATTCCAGCCATTTTGTATGCAGCTTGAGCAGCAAGTTTTGTACTTGGAATTGTTGTAATATGCTCTCTTCCTTGTAATGCTGCTGGGGAACCTCCCCTGCCTGATCCTATGACTTGGATATAGTTTGTTGTATGCTCTTTTGCAAATTTCTCATTGCATAAAATCACTGCACTAGCTCCATCCGAAAATGGACAACAATCATATAGCTTAAGTGGGCTTGCAACAACTGCAGATTTCATAACATCATCAATTGTAATTTTTTTTCTTAAGTGTGCTTTTGGATTTAACAAACCATTGTCGTGATTTTTTATCGCAACCATTGCAAGATCTTCTTCTGTTGCTTTGAACTCAGCTAGATAAGCTCTTGCCATTGATGCAAATAATCCTGGAAATGATGCACCTGCTCCACCTTCATAGAAAAAATCAGAGCAATATGAAAAATATGTTGTAGTCCATTCGGTACCGGTATGAGTTACTTTTTCAACTCCTGTTGCTAAGACTGCATCATAAAATCCAGCTGCAACATTTGCGTATGCTTCTCTAAATGAAACAGAGCCACTTCCACAAGCTGATTCAATTGATAAAGATGGAACTTCTGGAATTCCAAGATCGCTCATAATAACAGGTCCCAAATGAACCTGCTTATCGGCAATACCAAATACATTTGAGATATAGCCTGCCTGAATTTCCTTTGGCGCTATTCCTGCGTTCTCAATTGCGTCAACTGATGCTTGAATTGCTATATCTGTAATACTATCTTGTAATTTACCATATTTTGTGCTGCCTGCACCAATAACACAAACTTTTTCCACAAATCTCGCTGACTAGATTCCCTATAAAAATTCTTCA
>CAZDTF010000069.1:0-6752 GCA_964508325.1 uncultured Nitrosopumilaceae archaeon
TTACCGGATTTACGTCAAATGCCCCATGAGACAGGCGCCATGCCATGATCAGAACCTTTTTGCGCGCATGAAATGAGTAATAGCGCTCAAACCACTTCATATTCCCCAAATCAAAAAATAAAACAAAAGTTGAAGTAACAAAAAACGATCCTGATAATATGTTAAAAAATATTACAGTAAATGTATCCATAAAGGGTCACTACATGTATCTAACACTAAAAATAACTCCACAATCGTCTTTAGGTGAATCAAATATCATCATAAAGGCTTGGGATTACAGGAGTGACTCTGCTCAAAGTACAGTATTAAACGCTTTACAAATTATTAAGTGGCAATCATCGTTAAGCTAGAATTTATCTTATTTAGAACTAATTGAGATTTTTTCAATTTCTAATCAAATTTTTTAAAACATCTTTGAACTAGAAATCAATTAGTATTATTTTTCATAAATAAAGCATTTTAGGCAGGCTATATTATGTTGTAATAAATACTCGATATGGAAAAAGTACATCATACTGCTCAAAAAGATTTCGACATACTGATGTCAAAATTGAATGCGCTTGAAGCTTCCTCCACAGATAACTTTCAAAAGTCACTTATTGGAGTGCTAAAGATCTTAGCTGAAAATCAATTACATTCATTCAACGAGTTCGAACACCTAAAAAAAGCAATTGATTTGCTTACACTGCAATTATTCAAAGTACAACGTAAAGAAGATTCCTGATATTTTTTTCACGACTAGAATATATCCATCCATTTTATAGGATTATCAAAAATTACCAGTAAATGGTTGGTTAATAAAAGATTAAATTCAGGCTGACATTTTTTTGAAGCACATGAAAGAACCTCATAATTATCGAAAAGTAGGGTATTCTATGATTGTAATCTCTGTCACACTGAGTGTCATTGGCTTGGTTGTTTGGGCAATAGGGGATAACTATCACTTTGGCAGTAATCTTATGGCCGGACAAGAAGTTGATGCCATGACTCCAAAACAAGGTTACAACATTGTCTCATTTGATTATGCTGCTCCTATTGGTGCAAAGTTAAGGTTACTTGATCATGCTGTTTCTATTAATGATACAAGGAAACTTCAAGATCAGTATCAGCAGAATGCCAAAGGCATTCAAATCCTCATCTTTGGGAATTCCAATGCCGATAATGTGGATTTAATGGCACATGCAGAAGTAGCTGCTTTGACTCCTACACAAGGCTACAATGTTATTCTCTTTAATCATGCGTATCCCGTCGGAGCAAAATTAACTCTGGCTAAACACGATGATTCGCTTGTCAATGCTACAAAATACCAACAGCAACAGAAAGATTCAGTCAAGGATCCTGATGTTAGCGTAATAATTCTTGGTTCTTCCTATGCAGATAATCTAATAACCGTATTGGGTGCTGGAACATCTACTGTTGCGACTAATGCTCAACCTATAACCCAAAGTACTCAGCCAACAGTACCGGTTAATGTTCTACCAATCACCAATACTAGTGCAACGACAAGCAGTCATGGCAACGAATCTGTAGCAATGACTGAAAAATTAAACACTACAACTAGCGGAAATCAAACTAGTGGTAGTAAAAAATCTATAAATCTTAATGAAAGTATGGGTATTACTTCAAAATAATGCTTCGATGAGTTTTTAGATAATTAAAGTAAATCTTCATCAATTTCTTCTATAGGATCTATGTATTGTTTACAAGAACATTGAGGTATTAGGCATCTGCCAACTTTTGCAAGAGAATGGCTTTTTTCTGATGGTTCATGTGCTTGATCAACATGATGGCATCTTTTGCAATTCATATAAAAAAGAAATTTAAAGTTTTATTTAACATTTGAACAAATTATAAGGTCAGTAATTATCTAATTATAAGAATTTTTATTCATGGATGAAGATTTACACTTTTTCTGTCAATAAACACATTTGGAATAATTGTGTGCAAATTGGGATTAACCAATGATAGCTATTTTTTGTGGGCAATTATATGGTACCCTTTTTTAAACTCTAATGTTTGATATGAGTTGAGGATGAAATTACCTTTTGAAAGTACTAGTGAACTTGAATTAGCAGTTAGAGCTGCTAGCGAAGCAGGCAAAGCTGTATCGAAAATCTACGATGGAAAAGTTATCTCTACTCTGAAATCTGATAATGAACCATTAACAGAGGCTGACATTCAGAGTAACGAAATAATTCAAAAAATTATTTCCACCTCTGGTCATATCATACTTTCTGAGGAAAGTCTAGATGATAAAACCCGTCTGAACAAGAAAAAAATCTGGGTTGTGGATCCTTTGGATGGCACTAACGATTTCATCAATAAAACTGGTGAATTCACTATAATGATAGCGCTTGTTGAAAACAAAAAGCCACAACTTGGAGTAATTTACTGGCCAATCATGAATATCCTCTACCTTGCTCAAAAGGGTCAAGGTGCATTTCAATTAAATGATGGAAACTTGAAACGGTTATCTGTCAGTAACAATACCATCTTAGAAAAATGTAGTGCCGTTGGTAGTAGATTTCATATATCAGACATTGAGCGTGATTTTTTAAGACAACTAAAGGTAAACAAATTCATTTCAAGAGGAAGTTCCCTTAAGGTAGTTGATATTTGTGCAGGAATTGCTGATCTTTACTTTACGACAACAAGTAAAATAAAACATTGGGATACATGTGCCTCATATTGTTTGATAACTGAAGCGGGAGGAAAGATTACCGATATGCTTGGAAACGACTTGGAATACAATACAGAATTATTGAATCACCAAAATGGGCTCCTAGTAACTAACGGTTTAATCCATGATAAAGTAGTAAGAGATTATAAGCAATTTCTCCATGATGGAAATTAAATTCAAAGTCTGCTTATACAGTTAATCGTCTTCAAAACATTTTTCGTTTTACCGGTAACTTTGAAATAATATAATCTCAAATCAAAGTTGTTTTCTTGATTTTTTATTTTGTCAATTCATGTTTTATGAATTCATTTTTGGCAAACTTATTTTCAAAAATTTTAGAATTCTTTTTCGATTTTCTAAAGAAAGAGATTAGCAAAGTGCCAGCTGATACTATCATGAACACTGCTATGAATATCAGCATTATTCCAATGATTCCATTTAAATTTAGATTTTCAAAAACCATGAATATTACACTTCATTTGTATGTAAATTACCTAACTGGATATTTAAGAAAGATCTACCAAATTTGGCAATCAATAAAACAATAGGAACAATTAATAAAAATTCTGAGCATATGGACATTAATCGTGTATCCAATAGAAGCAATTCTTTAGTATTAGGAAGAAGATTATTACATTCGAATTTAATTGATATGCCAAGTTGTAAAACTTGAGATAACAATTGTGTGTTTTGTCATCCTTTTGATTCCCTTGATTATTCCAGCAAGCGCACTAATGCAGGTACAACAATCAGGTTCATCCATTACAATAACTCATCTTGTCCAACTTTCTAGATATATCGCAGTAATGGGTACATGGGCATCTGATACAATGTCTTGTGAGCCACATGTAAATCCCATTGGGCCTGTGATTTCTTCATGTCAACCGTTAACAGTATCTGCTTACGGAGTCAAGGTGATTGTAGAATGGGGAGATGGAACTACTTCAGTTTCTGAAATTATTCCAAGCAACTCTCAAATTTCCAATGGCAATTGGATGCCAGTTGCACATTTCTATTATATGGCAAATAATGTGACTCCATATTCTACACTTTATACTATAGTTACAAAATTAATCGGACCAAATAACGAATTATTAGCATCAACAAGTCAAGATGTTCTGATTTAGTTTTTACACTTTAACCCCTTTACATGTTATGAAATTCTTTGCAATCATACTTAAATTACATACAAATACCCAAACCACTCTTTGAACTGTATGCAAGCAAATAATCTCATAAAAGAAACTAGCCCATATCTTTTACAGCACGCTTACAATCCTGTAAAATGGTATACATGGGGAGAGGAGGCCTTAAAAAAAGCAAAAGATGAAAACAAACCCATCTTCTTAAGCATAGGGTATAGTGCATGTCATTGGTGCCATGTGATGGCACACGAATCATTTGAAAACGAGGATATAGCACAAATCATGAACGATAATTTTGTAAATATCAAAGTTGATAGAGAAGAACGTCCTGACATTGATGATATCTATCAAAAGGTTTGTCAGCTGACCATTGGTAGCGGAGGATGGCCTCTTAGTGTGTTTCTTACGTCAAATCAAAAGCCATTTTATGTAGGTACTTATTTTCCACCTCTTGATAGTTATGGCAGACCAGGGTTTGGAAGTTTACTGCGGCAATTAGCACAAGCTTGGAAGGAAAAACCACACGATATTGAAGCTGCAACTGAGAATTTTATGAACGCCTTACAAAGAACTGAATCAATATCTCCTACATCAAAATTTGAAAGAACAACACTTGATGAGGCAGCACTAAACCTACTTTCCATGGGTGATCCAATAAATGGAGGATTTGGTCAATCTCCCAAGTTTCCAAACGCTACAAATCTATCATTTATGTTAAGATACTCTAAACTTTCGGGAATGGTAAGATTTCAAGAGTTTGTTTTCAAAACTCTAAGTAAGATGGCAAATGGAGGAATCTATGATCAACTTGGCGGTGGATTTCATAGATACTCTACTGATTCTAGATGGCTTGTACCACATTTTGAAAAAATGCTTTATGATAATGCACTTTTACCCATAGTTTATGCAGAAGCGTACCAAATTACAAAGGATTCAAAATATCTTGAAATCGTAAATCAAACCTTGCAGTATGTGTTGCGTGAGATGACCTCTCTAGAGGGTGCTTTCTATTCTGCACAAGATGCAGATTCAGAAGGTGAGGAAGGCAAATTTTATACATGGAAAAAAAATGAGATCCAAGAAATCTTAGGTAAAGACGCAGACATATTTTGTCTTTATTTTGATGTAACTAATGGGGGAAATTTTGAAGGCCATACTATTTTACATAATAACATTAACGCATCAACTGTAGCATTTCAATTCAGTAAAACAGAGCAAGAAGTTAAAGGCATCATAAAAGAATGCACTAAAAAACTCTTTGAAGTACGTTCCAAACGTGCGGCGCCAGGTAGGGACGAAAAAATTCTAACTAGCTGGAATGCATTAATGATATCAGCATTTGTAAAAGGATTCCGAATATCAGGACAAACACAATTTTTACAGGCTGCAGAAAATTGTGCAAAATTTATTCAAGAAAAACTCACAAAAAACGACGAGCTTTTAAGAACATACAAAGACGGGCAGGCAAAGCTAAAAGCATATCTTGATGATTACTCTTATTTTGTAAATGCGCTTTTAGATTTATTTGAAGCAGACCCAGATAAAAAATACCTTGAACTTGCAATTTTTTATGCCAATTATTTGCTTGATCATTTTTGGGATGAAAAAGAAAAGAATTTCTTTTTTACTGCAGACAACCATGAACAATTGATTATTAGGACAAAAAACATCTATGATCTTTCGTTACCATCGGGAAATTCAGTGGCGACAAATGCGTTTCTAAGATTATATCATCTAACACAAAACAACAGATATCTTGATGTTTCAGTTAAGATAATGAAATCTCTTTCTACAATGGCAGCAGAAAACCCATTTGGGTTTGGCCAACTTCTAAATACAATGTATCTTTACCTACAAAATCCGATTGAAATCACACTTCTAAACGACGAAAACAGAGAGATTTATGAAAACATAACTAAACGGTTTATTCCAGAATCGATATTGGTAACAATTCCAAAAAAGAAGTACCTGGATGACCTAAAAAAGTATCCCTTTTTTGGAGGAAAGGAATATGATCAAACAAAAACTTTAGTTTTTGTTTGCAAAAACTTTACCTGCTCGTTACCACTTTATTCATTAGCAGAAATCGAAAAATTACTTTAAACTTTTTTGATATTTATCTCTAGTTTCTGTCCAACAGCTGGACTGCCCATTCTCTCATATTTTCTTTTTGGCATAGTAACTGTAATTGCTGTTTGTGCATAACTTTTTATTGCAATTGTGGGTTGAGCCTGAAGAATTGCTTCAATAAATGGTGCAATCTGGTCTTTAAGTTCGGGGTCTAGTTTTTTATTTATAGCATCAAGCATGAGTTGCTTTTGTGATATGGGTTCCGTCTGTACATCTTCAATAAGTGATAATTGAACGGTTTGACCATTATCTACTAGCTGTTGAATTTGATATTGCATTACTTCTGACATTGCATGTCATAATATGAGTAAGGATTTATCTCTAGCGCATGAGCCTAAACTTTGGCATCTAAAACGCTTTTTTTAATCTGAGCTGCTCGGCGTTTGATTATTTGGTGAAATTCTTGTATGTCATTTAAACTTGGTTTTTGTTTCTGGTTTGCATATGCTTGTAAAAATCCAGAGTATACACAACCAACTATTATTCCAAATGTTGCAGCGGTGGAATCAACTACCTCTGGGGCATATTCTTGTGCAAACTGCTTGTAAGACGAAGCTTCACTGATATAGTAATCAATCAGATTATCTATGAAAGCTTTAGTTGTTATAGGGATCGTCATCAAATTAGATTTCAACCTATGACTTATAATGTTTGATTTTAAAAAAATAAACTAAAATTAACTTTAAATTGAAACAATAAATGTTTCATAACATGGCTTAAGCGTCATTTCAAAAAGATTCTGATTTGATGAAAAGCCTTAAACAATACAGGCAATAACGCCCTGCTCAAATCAGGAA
>CAZDTF010000070.1:0-6652 GCA_964508325.1 uncultured Nitrosopumilaceae archaeon
TAGTGCGGACGCTTGCGGAGCGTCAGGTCGTGGGTTCGAGTCCCATCGGGCCCGCTACAATAATGTCCTTTTTTTGGTTCCAAACCAAAAGAAGGGAATCAAATGAAAATAAGAAAGGAAGAAATCCAGAAAGTAGCAGACGAACCAATAGGTCTGTTCTACCAAGGGATGAGGGCAGCTGCTACAAAGGAAAAGTACACGCGTACATTGAGGAGGATTCTGTGTGATATTTTCGAAAATATTCTGGAAGGAACTTTTGAGGAACGAGCATCCCAAATGGTACACAAAGCAAAATCAGACCCTGAATGGATAATGAGTTTGCTACTTACATTATCAAAGAAACTCAAGGAGCGAACAGAACTACCTCAGACCGATAAGGATTATCTGAGCCCAAATTCTTTTTCCAGATACTTTAAACCAATTAAAAAACTTCTTGATATGAATGATGTTCCAGTAGCATGGAAACGAATCGCCTATACCTTTCCGGCACGGGAGAATACTGATTCCCAAGGAAGAGGATATACTAGACAGGAAATTCAAAAGATGATTGGATTTATCCGTGGTCCAATGGACAAGGCACTAATTTTGGTTGCAGCGAGTTCGGGAATCAGGGAGGGAGGTTTTGTATTAAACTGGGAAGACCTGACACCAGTCTACCAAATTAATGACAAGATTGTATTTGATATAACAGAATTTGAAGAGGGAAATGCTAAGATCGTTTGCGGGATACTTACTGTATACAGGAAAACATCTGAAGAGTATCCTGCGTTTATCACACCAGAAGCATACAGAGCAATACTTGATTACAGACAAAAATGGATTAATGAAGTTGGCAAGGACCCTCTGCCATCTGATCCACTTTTCAAGGAGGCAGGACTCTTTGCAAGACAATTAAAACCTGATGCCATCAGACGAAGAATTACACGGATTGCAGAGTTTGCAGGAATCAGGAAACCTCTTGTCAAAAGACGGAGAAGACACGAGGTACCATCTATGAACGGGTTTAGAAGATTCTTCAATAAAATAAACAAGGAAACAATCTCTAAAGACTCGCCACTTGCAGCATTGATCAAAAAAGAGTACATGATGGATCATGTTGGACTAGTCAAACTTGACAGGAATTACTTCAAGACTCATATCATGGAATTGGTAGAAGAATACCTCAACGCCGTTCCTCATCTAACTATCTCGGACGAGGAAAGAGAGAAGACTCTAAACAAGAAACTGCGAATCGAAAACAAGGAATTGTATCAAAAGAGTATTGAGATTGCTGATTTAAAGAAAAACCTAGATATAATGACCCGTTGGATGATGCGATTTAAGGAACTTCATCCAGAACTATTCCTAGAGGTTGGAATGAACGCACGTGTTTTGGATAAAGGACTTACTATCCAAAAGGATTCTTCATAGAAAGAAGGTTTCTTATGATTGAACTTTTAACCTCATTTGAAAGAGAGTATGATAAGTTTATGAAAAATGAGCTGGCGATACAAATGATAATTGGTAGAAAGCCTGAGTTGGAGCTAGGTAATTATCTAAAGGGGGAAGGCTATGATTTTTAAAGAAAAACTGAATCAAAAACGAGAAAATAGAAGATGGAGGAAATTTGTATGCCAAAATCAATAACTGTCAAGGTAGAACCTAATGTCCTGAATTGGCTCAGAGAGAGCTCGGGCTGGAAAATAGATGAAATCAGCAAAAGATTGAAGACCTCTGCTGAAGTTGTAGCTGAATTGGAGTCCGGAGAAAGATCTCCAACATTAAAACAGTTGAAAATTTTGTCTTCATCATTTAAGCGCCCGTTAGCTTCATTCTTTTTATCAACACCAAAAGAAGAAAAGCCATTACCAAAGGACTACAGATTTTTGTCTGAAAGAAGAGACGTTTTCGATAAAAAAACAATTCTTGCAATTAGGAAAACAAGAAGCTTGCAAGGCATCGGTAAGGAACTTTCTTTGAACATTAGGGGCGAGACAAAATCACAAGTTGAGAAGGTTACACTATCAGCTAACCCTGATTCGATTGCAGCAAAATACCGAGAAATATTCAACCTGTACCTCGACAAGCAAAGAAAATTCAAAGACGCTTACAAGCTCTTTGGTTATTTGAGAGACCTCCTTGAAGAAATGAATATTCTGGTTTTCCAATTTTCAATGCCAATTGAAGATGCGAGGGGTTTTGCTTTATCTGATGAATCTCCACCCATCATCGTTATCAATTCGAAAGACAGCATTGAAGCAAGGTTATTTACTCTAATGCATGAATTTGGGCATATTCTCCTAGGAGAAACCGTAATAGACATTCCAGAGGGTTCATTGACACTGCGAGACGTTATTGAAAGATGGTGCAATGAATTTTCATCTTCATTTTGGCTACCAACACAAGCAGCTAACGAATTGTTTGAGGAAAACCGTCTCAAATTGATCGAGACTGAAACCTTAAACACTCTATCAAAAAAATACAAAATGAGTAAAGCGGCCCTCCTGTTCAGGATGCAAAACCTGAAGTATATTTCAAAAGCTGAGTTTGAGAGTATTCTTGGTAGATACCTTCCCAGAGAAACCAAAAAAAAATCTATGCATGAAAAGAAAATAGTCGGTCTACCTTCTGACAAAAGAATCCTTTCTGAGGTTGGAAATAAGTTTGTCTCACTGGTTGCGAATAATTATGACAAGAAACTCATAACCTACACAGACGCTTTGAGTTATCTTTCAATCAAGTCAAGAAATTTTGAAAGAGTGCTTGCCCAGGCTAAGAAATGACAGCGAATGATTACATCATAGATGCGTCATCATTAATCGAATTACACAGACATAATCCTATTGATATTTACCCGAGTGTATGGAAAAATATAGAAAACCTGATTCGAAAAGGATCTTTAGTATCTCCAAAAGAAGTGCTTCTTGAAATTATAGACCGAGATGACCAACTGGCAAAATGGGCTAAAAACCAAAATAATTTTTTTCGAGAGCCCACAGAAAAACAAATCAAAATCTTGAGAGATTTACTAAAAGACTATCCGGCTCTGGTAAAGGAAGACCGAAAAAATGACGCTGATGGCTGGATTATTGCTCTGGCAGTAGAAATGGCGACGGGCGCACAGCAAACTGTGGTTCCTGTAAAGAGAATCGTTGTAACGGAAGAAAAAATCAGAGGGAACCAAATTAAAATTCCTTTAGTATGTCAAAAATATAACATAGAAACAATTGATGTGATAGATATGTTCAGAATAGAAGGATGGAAATTTTAAAGAATGATAATGAGGACAAAATTCAATCAAACAGGAATCAGGATTATTCCTAAAAATTGTGAAGTTAAAAAATTAAAAAAGGTGGGATGCTTACAGCATAATCTTGTGACGCCTGCTGCAAGACTTTTCCTCTACACCAATTGGAATTCTTAATTAGTTTCCGTCATAATAGAGTGATTTTTGGATCTCATTCTTGAGTTGAGTTGCGATTGAGTCTATTACGGAACACATTAGATCTGCTGCTAACAAACTCAAAGCATCCCCGAATAGATCTCGGGTTCCTCTCTTTCTTATATAGGCTTGATATGTTGTATCCATATCAAATAGTGATATCATTATTTGATATATAACTTAATCGGTCTCAAGCCCACCTAAGGGGCGTGCGACAATAAGGACAAGAATTTTGATTTTTTGGAACATCTGCCCCACAACCAGGACATTTGTAATGTGTTTTTTTCGTGGCCTCATCTATTATCTTAATTACTGCAGCTGCTCCAAGTACAACTACAATGAACTTCAACAAATCATCAAAGTCTTTCCCCATCCAAATTCCTCATTTTTTCTTTCTTGTTACTTCTGCTGCATTCTTAAGGTCAGATAGAAAAATTCCAATTATTTCTGTCACTAGATCATTTCGTGATCTGAACTTCCCTTTAGAGCCTTGAACAATATAGTCTAATACAGATATGTAATTTTCGGGTATTCTCAAAAGAATTGGTTTTTCTTTGGTCCTTGGCAAAGACATTATATGATATCGATAGTTGATATCAATATTTAAACAAACAACATTTGGCATACATCTTCTTAACGTCTATAGTTTTATCCTGTGTGGCAAGACCTGAGATCGGCTTTCTTTCATTTTGATTCCATTTAACCTTAGTTATAATAATTAAATATGAATTTGGTATCTATTCCCAGATTAGGTAGACTAAATAAGAATAGCTAGAAGTATCTAGCGTAAAGATTTGCTTGTGAGGACGAAGTGTGATCATCTAATATATTTCCAAGTCTTTAATATAGAAGAGACACGTCGTCTCCTTGGATCTCTATTTTTATCTCATCGTTTAGAAAAGCATACTCAGAGAAAACTCCATCTCCATAAATTGGGTACGGATCAGATTCATCGAATGACATCCCAATATTGAAACCAAATTTTTGAGAATCGTATTTGAATTCAGACAAACTGTTAACAGGGCAATAGTATTTCTTTAGGTGATCGTACTTCCCAAATAATTGCGCTGTTATCTTTCGTGCTTTCAATATCCAAGGTTCTATCATTGATTTCATTTGCTCTTTTTTATTAGATATGGTGTTCTCTATTGTTTTCTTTTTCTTTTCATAATAGGATCTCGAAGCAATACCATCACGTGTTGTTTGGTCTAAGATTATCATTCTGTTACGTAATGCGATTATTTCTTTTCGCAGATTAGAATATTTTTCTCCATCAATGATGATTTTGAGTTGTTCGTTGGACCTGTTAAATTCATCCTTGAGTTTTTTTTCTTCCCTTATTCTAAGCAAACCCTCGTTTTCGCTGAGCTCTTTATTTGATTCCTGCTTTAATTGAAATTTAGCAATTATTTTGAAGTGGTCTGAAACTCTTCTGATGTCTTCACTGATTGTTTTGTTGTCTGGGGCTATCTCCTTAAGATAATTTGTAGAAATTTCGCACATGGCTCTTGCTAATTCGACGGTTCTAAAATCATAACTATAAGATCTCAGTGAATGGTTCCGTTTTCTGACATCAACCAGAAGGTTTTTCAAAATTTCCATCAATGTTTGGGCATTGAGTATTTCATATATTCTCTCATTGGATAATTCGGAAGAGTATGGAAGAATATAATGCATATAGAGCAATGATTTTTCTAAATGAGTTGTAATTTCGACTCTGATTTGTGATTTGCCTTTATTTTTATTTAGATTATTCTTGATTTCTCCAGGTGCTACTAGGGTACTTCCTGATTTCAAATAATTATACTGGCGTTCTGATAAGGGATTTTCTGATAAATCCATTCAAAAATATGTATGCTACTTATAATATAAGTAGCTTTCTAGCTTTTTCACTTATGTCAATTCCATCAGGCACGATGCAACCAAAGATCCCGTACGAGTTGGTTGACCGAGTTAGTAGACTATCACGCATGCCTGTCAGCAGAGGATTTTCTAGGGCTTTAGCCTTTGTTCTAGAGGATTATGAAAAACTGCTTGAACAATCCAAGAATTTAACAAAAAATGGCTTGTCGAAAAAAAATTCAACAAGACCAACATCAGACCACTCAAGCACAGGTGATCATACTGTCTGACACACTACAAGAAGATAAAGGTCACTTCAAGCGCTCTGTTTCAACTTCGCGAATAAAATTTTCCACCCCTGTAGCATGTCCACTAGGAAAAAGCAAACTATCCAAATGCATCACCAGTGGAAATCCGCGTCGTTACAAGACAAAATGGGAATTATTGCATCATCTTTCTCGCGACCACAAAGCGGATCCAGCATTTCAAAAAGAATTCCACACGATTAGAAGGATGGTAAAATAAATTGCTTGATGAGACTCCAATTAGCTGCAGCATACCTCACTTACCTAAGTCACCAGTGATCAAACGATGGTTACTAGGGATCGGCCCGTGTCCTATTTTAGTGGTTTACTTGTGCATTGATTGTAAAGACATACCACTATGGAATGAAGACGTAATCAAAGAAGAGAAAATAGGAGGTTGCGATTAATGTTTAGAAATAGAAATGAAGATTATACTTGTCAACATTGCAAAAGACGATTTCTTTCTAGTGACCGAGGAGGGATGTTCCACCATGTAAATACTTTAGATCCAGAGAAAATTCGGGAAATCGTTGCAGATTGTGAAATAATGGAAGGTGAGATTGTTAAAATTTTACATCAATATACTCTAAGAAATCTATTGATAGATCTATCGAAAGAACCGCTCCCTTCTAAATTGATTAAAAATAGGATGAATAAATTTGAGCCCTGAAAATGCTATTATCAGTGAATTTTCATTTGAATATGACGTAAACCCGGTCAATAGATCCGAGGTAAGGAAACCAAAACGATTAGTTAAAAGATTTTGCTCACAGTTTAGGATAATATTCATTTCTGTTCGGTATTCTGATTGCAAGGAATCCATTCATACATTATGTAGAAACCAGAAGTGCTGGATGGTCAAATGAAATGGAGGTTACGATTTGCCAATTTTGCCATAAACTTGTTTATGTTGGTTACGTCGAGCATTCAAGGTTCTTATTTGATGATCAAAACTTACAACACGCTCATACAAAAACCAAGTGTCAATTTAATCAGAACAATAACGATTTAGAAAATTCTGTTAAAGTGATGGAGGAGCAAGTTACCCTAATTAAGGAAGAAGTTCTAAAGATAAAAAAAAAGA
>CAZDTF010000071.1:0-6637 GCA_964508325.1 uncultured Nitrosopumilaceae archaeon
AACCAGATTCAAGATAAAATGAAACATTAGGGTTATTTTTTTGGTTTTTTTTTCATTATGGAATCATATAGCACTTCAAATGCTGCTTTAAACATAGTTCTTGTAAACTCGTTGCCTTTTTTGCTATCATATCCTTCTGTTGCTTGTGCACATGCATCACAGACAGAATTTTTGACAATGGCTTCAGGGGTTCCCTCTAAAAAATACGAGTCAACTATTGCCATATCTGCAAGAAATTTTTCATCTTGCAGAAGCTTCTTTTTACCTTCAAATTTTAAAACACAGTATGTAGTCATCTCACTGCCAGTTCCAAAGGTTGTTGGGATGAGAATTTTTGGAATTTTTAACTCAGAGCCAGAATATTTTGCGACATCTTGCGAACTTCCGCCACCAAGACCAATTATTGCAGAAAGATTCTTTGTTTTATACTCAGATATTACCTTTTGAACTGTTTCAATTGATGGTTCAGGTTCTACTTTATCAAATAAAAGATAATCAGTTATCTTCATCCTTGCAAGCCATTTTGCCGAAACCTCTGGCGGAGCTGTAGTCACAACTAGCGCATTTTTTGGATATTCTGCTTCAGAGAGCGAGTTTTTTCCGAATTTAATTACTTTTGGTATCCTAATAACATTCATGATAAAAGTTAGATTTTCAATTATTATTATACTTACTTTTTATCACAAAGTTGAGGCTTTTATCACATAAGATACAATAATCATAAGTTTAGTTATTACTCAGTTTATGTTAATAAAAAATTTCAACTGCCTTGCAACAAATCTTGAAAAAAAAGATTCATTATGTATTTTAGAAGCAGGACTTGATGCGGCATTACCTGAACTATCTCTAAGGAAGATTGTAAGAAGAAATACAATTGCCATAGGAAAAAAGACCATCTTACTCTCAAAATATTCACGAATTTTTGTTATTGGGGTTGGTAAATCAGCAGATTCTATGGCAAAAACAATCTGTGCTCAAACTAGAATCAATGGAGGTATTATCGTGATTCCAAATAAGACAAAACCTGTATTTAACAATAAAAAAATCAAAATCCTTCATGCAAGCCATCCTATACCAAACAATCAAAGTATCACGGCTGCAAAACAAATTATAGAATTTCTAAAAACAAGAAAGCCCACTGATTTTATAATATTTTTAATATCTGGAGGTGGTTCATCTCTTCTTGCATTACCATACGGCATATCACTTCATGACAAGAAAATTGTTACTAGCTTGTTATTAAAATCTGGCGCAAATATTCATGAAATAAATTGTGTTAGGAAACATCTTTCTAAAATAAAGGGAGGGAAACTCATAGAACATCTTGCATGCGACGCTGTATCTTTTGTAATGTCAGATGTAGTTGGTGATGATTTGTCAGATATCGCATCCGCTTTAACTTACTTTGATGATACTACATTCAAAGATGCCTATAGGATACTGACAAAATATAATCTCAAAAAAAATACACCTCCAAGTGTCTTAAAATTACTAAATGATGGCATTAGCGGAAAAATTCCAGAAACTCCAAAACTTTCAAAAATAAAAAATTACCTAATTGCTACAAACAGTGTATGTATTGATGCAATGCTAAAACGAGCGCACAAACTAGGTTATGCTACAAAGACTGCACAACCTATCTCTGGTAATGTAACAATCGTTTCAAAGAAACTATTGAAATCCTTTCCAATAAAGAAACATTTTTGTCTAATTTTTGGAGGAGAAACTACCGTTAAAGTAGTTGGAAAAGGAAAAGGCGGAAGAAATCAAGAGCTAGTCATGTACATGTTAAAGGAAATCCAAAAAAATAGAGACAAGGTCGTGATAGCATCTTGTGGAACTGATGGAAAAGATGGGAATACAGATGCAAGTGGGGCAATTCTTGAAAGTTCAAAAGATCAATTTCAGAATATTCAAAAATTTCTAAAAAATAACAATTCATATTATTTTTTTAAAAAGCATATGGGCCTGATATTTACTGGGCCTACTCACTCAAATCTCATGGATATTGGGTTATTGCTAGCCAAATAATATCTCTGCAAGTCGATTCTTGATCAATTAATTCAAAATTGATCCTAATATCCTTTGTATCTGTACTGCATAATTGATATTTTAGAATTAGATCTGTACATGATCTCATGTCTGATTGCCCACTTCCTTATTTTGAATAACTTGTGAGATTTTTTCTCATTACATGACAAAAATAGAGATGATACACATGTCAACCAAAAACGTGCTGTTTGTCTATATATTTTGAATATAGAACTGAATAACAAAAATGAAAACTTGATGGCGTGCTAGAAACAAACTCGTTTTTTACCAATATGGTAGATGAATTAGTAGAGTTTGCTGAGTATGATCCTGAGCTTGCAGAAGGTCTAAGATGGATAGATGGTGAAGCACAGAAACGCGGTATCACATTTTATGAGATGGTTTTCCACGTTTTGCATAGGTATGATATTGATACAAAAGCAAAAGAGTGGCTAGTTACAAGAAACTAATTTTTCATGTTATTCCAGAACAAATATCGCTAAACAGATTGGGATTATATTGCCCTGGCGATGTTTTGACATCTGATCTGTGAATTACTTTACAAATGATATTAGGAAAGATATATTCAGTTATAAGAAAAATACTCAGAAGTAAAACTCCAATTACAATAAAAATGCCAATTGGTATTTTCATTTTTGTTACACCTAAAATCAATCACTCTCTTTTTTCAAGAGGTACGTATTCGCATCCAGATGGCCCACAATACTTTCCTACATATACTGCCTTTGGTCTGTAAAGCATTGGTTTTGGTGCTGCCTCTGCAAATTTTTCTTCAATAATGTGAGCGGTCCATCCTGCTACCCTTGAAATGGCAAAAATTGGTGTATTCAAATCCATTGGAATTTTTAGCATGTAATAAGCTGATGCGCTATAAAGATCCACGTTTGGGAAAATATCTGATCCTTTTACCTTTTTCATCTCTTCTGCTGTAGTGTCCTCGACTTTTTTTGTAATCTTGTACCACGGCTCGCCTGTTTTTTCAGATAGTCTTCTTGATAATTCCCTGAGTACTTCGGCTCGTGGATCAAATGTCTTGTATACTGCATGACCCATTCCCATTATTTTTTTACCTTGGGCAAGCTTTTCTTTAATATATGACTCTGCGTTATTTTCTGTCTTGATCTCTAAAAGCATCTTCATTACCTGAAAATTAGCTCCTCCGTGTAATTCACCGCTTAGTGCTCCGATGGCAGCACTAACTGCAGCATACATATGGGCACGAGTAGAGGCGACTTCTCTTGCAGCAAAGGTAGAAGCGTTAAAACTGTGTTCCGCATGCAAAATTAAACAGATATCAAAAATTCTTGCAAATTCACTATCTGGCACGTTACCTGTCAGCATGTAAAGAAAATTAGCGGCATGGCTTAGATTTTTTGATGGTTGTATGATTTGTTTTCCATTACGAATTCTGTCCCAACATGCTACAATTATTGGAATTTTGGAAATAAGGCTAATTGCTCTGTGATAATTTGAGGGCCTGTCGTCCAATTTTTCATTATCATATGCAGAAAGTGTTGCAACAGAAGATTGCAGAACATCCATAGGATTAGCTGTTTTAGGAAGACTATTGAGATTTTTTTCTAAACCATCTGGTACTATACGTGAAGCAATTAGCTTTTCATCAAATTCAGAAAGCACAGTTTTTGAGGGAAGGTCATCATTGAGTAGCATACAAGCCGTTTCTTCAAAAGTTGATTTTTTAACAAGATCTAAAATGTCATATCCTCTATAGATCAACTTGCCATTTATTCCATCTATTGCTGAAATCTTGGTGTCAGCTACCTCAATGTTACGAAGACCAATGTTTTTTGTTTGCACAAGTATTAGTGCAAAAAATGTGTATTAAAATTATACCATACTAATCAATTTGATAAATTGTACTAAACTCGGATCATGAACTTATTTGTAAAAGCAAAATACAGCAAAATGTTTTTCTAGCCTACTTTACATTTTATCTTGCTTATTTTTGCCAAAAACTCACCAATTGGCTTTTGGTATGCATATTCCTCTAATTTCTCATCGATGGATTCTAAGAAAACATCCACAGTTCCACTATCAAGCTCAGCAAATATGCCTCTCAGATAATCTGGGTGCTCAAAACAGTCAGGTAAATAACACTGAAATTTCTCGTACAAGTTTCTAAATACCTCATGTAACAATTTGCTGCCACCTATCTCAAGTAATGACTCTTCTAATGCAAGGCTAACAAGTGCTTTTCTTACCTTGCCGGCATCTGGAAACATCGATTCTTTTTTAGGCAAATTGTCTAAAATGTAATTGTCCTTAAGAAAAGTTACATACTACATATGGCAGGCAAAAATTAAGCAGTTTGTCTAATCTGGCAACTTTGTGCCATATAATATAATTTTCAGAAAAAGTTTGAAATGAATGAAATGGAAGACGATTTCATGAAACTTGTTGATGAATTTGTCCTAGTTTCAAAGGAACCCGAGGTACTTGAAGAAATTGGTCAGCTTGACAGAGAAGCAAGACTACTTGGAATTACTTTTTATGATATGTATTGCGTTGTTTTACAAGACGTTGCGGGGCATCAAAATCTAGTATCAAGATTCAAAATTTTTATGAATGAAAAGAAAACTGTCTGAATATTTTTAGTTTAAATGAGGGTCGTTCTGCCTTGATAATTCTATGGCAAGAACTAAAGTTGTATGTATTTCTCACAAAGAAGACGCTGATGGTATAGGGGCTGCCTCACTAATTAGGCAAGCATTCGGTGGAGAGACAAAACTAGTTGATTATCCAGGCCTCATGAAAGAGCTTGAGCAATTAAAAAGCAACGAATCCTTGAAAACTTTGTATATTTGTGACCTGGGCTTGAGTAAAACTAATCAAGATGAATTTATTGAATTATTAACTGCGCTTAGAAAAAAACGCATTTCAGTTACCTATATTGATCATCATGATCTAGAAGACAACATAAAAAAGAAAATTCAATCACTCAAAGTTAAACTGATTCATAATACAAATGAATGCACAACTGTACAAGTGTATGATGCGTTCAAGAAAAATCTGAACGATCACGGTGCATTCATAGCTGCTTGTTCTGCAGTTACAGACTATATGGAAGATAGACCGTTTGGTGCAAAACTACTTCAGAAATTTGATAGACAATTTGTGTTACTAGAGTCCACAGTTCTTACCTTTACCATAGTAAGCCATCAAAAAGACTGTGAATATCTACTCTATCTTGTCGATGAACTAAGTGAATCAAAGTATCCACATGATATTCCAAACGCGTTTGAATTTGCTCGAATACAGGCAGAAAAAATCTCAGGTGTGATCCAAAAAGTGAAAGATAACATGAAAACCATGAAAAATCTTGCTTTCATGGAAGTTACTGACTCTGGTGCAAGCATGGTGGTAAATTTTGTTTTAGGCATGTCAGGAAAAGACGTAGGGGTATCCTACAAATTAAGAGAAGACCATGGAATTTATGCAGTCTCTATCAGAGGGTCTCGTACTTGTAAGATTCACCTTGGAAGAATTGTTAATCCACTGGCAACTGAGCTTGGAGGATCTGGTGGTGGGCATGACAAGGCATGTGGTGCTGTGATTCCAAGAGAAAAAATGAACGTGTTTTTGAAGAAATTTAATGCCAAATTATCAAAAGAAAAATAATACAACCACACGACAAGCAAAAATTATATAATTTCTACTATCATGTCAATTTCTACACACGAGTTTAGAGGAAGACTTGTAACTCCTATGGCAATCCTACTGTGCTGTCCTTTTAACCCAAATATTTCATAAAGCAAATCCGATGCAGCATTAATTACTTTGGGTTGCTCAGTAAATTCTGGAGCAGAGTTGACAAACCCAGAGACACGGACTATTTTTAAAATTCTATCCAGACTCCCAAGTTCGTTTTTAAGTTGTGCCAGTGCATTTATTACGCAAAGTTTAGCAGCTTTTTGTGTATCTTCAATTGAAAGGTCATTTGGTACCTTTCCAAGAAACGCTATCTTGCCGTCTTTTATTGGAATCTGACCTGAAACAAATGCAAGTTTTCCTGTAATCACAACGGGAACATAGGAACCTGCAGGTCTTGGAGGACTTGGAAGAATAATATTGAGCGAAGCAAGTTTTTCATCAATCATGAAATCTGGTTTTATTCTATACACTTTAACCTTATCTTCATTTCCTATGGAAAACTTTCTTTATCTACATACATTATGAAATAAAATGTAATATACATAAACAATCAAAATCTTATATAACCCCTCATAGAATACGCTTTATCCGAAAATGAATAAAACAATTCTAAAGATTTCAAGTGCTGCAATATTTCTAATTTTAGTATCGTCATATGTGGGAGCGAACTCTAATGCTTATGCAATATGGGGTCATGGTATTTCACATGGCCCATCATTTGGCAATATTCATGGTTTTCAATTCCAAGATGGTTTGACTATTGATGGCAAGACTTTTGATATATCGAAATTTCGTCAATCAATACCAACACAAACCATCTACGTTAACGTTCCATCTACAATTACTTTAAAAATATTCCATACTGACGGCCCACAAAGCATTAAACATTTTACAATCTACTTTAAATACAGTA
>CAZDTF010000072.1:0-6630 GCA_964508325.1 uncultured Nitrosopumilaceae archaeon
GATTCTAAAGAATCGGCATATGCTCTTTCTAAAAAAGGATTCAAAGCAGTAACCCTTGACGGCCAATTCTTTGAGGCAGACGCAAATGCTATTGTAGTAGATGTAAATTCAAAAATTTCTAATCTTACAAAAATAATTCTTCTTAGCACTTCAGTTGACGGCCTAATCCAATCATTAGATCTATTAAAAAAATTCATTCAAAACAAGAAGATCCAACTTAAAAAAATTGAAAGAATCATGAAAAGTCTGGATAATAGATATAATGCCTCTGAGACAGGACTTGTAAATGTAGATCTAACATTTACAAACGCTAAAGCAAAACTAAAATCAATTTCATTGTCCGAAGAACAGCTCTCATCAAGAATTTCACATCTTAAAAGACGTGAGGAAAGTCTGAAAACAAACGGAGCTAAGCTAGAATCCTATATTGGTTCACTAGAGGAACGAATTTCAATGACACAAGAAAACTATGCAGATGAAGAACAGGCACGAATAGCAGATTCTCTTACGTTATTTAATGAAAAGAAATCTACTCTTCTAGGTATGATAAATTCTATTTCTGCACAATACCGAGAACAAAACACCCAGATGATCCTATTAACAAACGAAGAAACCTCACTTAAATCAAATATGAGGTTGCTTTCACAAGAACAATCATCTCTTAATCATGAAAAGCATGAACTTGAGGTAGAATCGAGATCACTTGCAAAAGAAAAAGAAAAGATGGATCTGGCATTAATATCTTTGAGAGAAAAAGAACAGCAATTGATCTCAACTTCTGGAACATCGGTTTCCGCACTCAAAGAATATGATGCCAAGCTAAAGAGCTTGTATGATGGTGAAAAGGCAATTACAAAGGAGATTAACAATTTTGAAAGACAATCAGATTCTATTTCGCGTGACATGAAAGATCTTACTGAAAATGAAGTAAAGATACGAGACACACTTTCTTCATTTGGATATAGCGAAATCTTGGAAACATTTGACGTAGACCAAATACTTACTGTATTAGAATCAGAGAGAAAAGGATTGAGTGGCTTACTTAATACAAAAGCTCCTGAAACATATGTCGAAATTTCAGAGGGTTATCGCTCAATGTCAACTCGCAAAAATGAACTTGAAGAGGAAAGAAATTCTATAGTAAAATTCATTGAAGAAATTGATAAAGACAAAAGACAAACATTTTTGGAATCTTATGATAAGGTAGACAAAGATATTCGAGAAGTCTTTCATAAAATGACAGGAGGAAATGCCTGGCTTGAAATACAAAACGAAGATGACATATTTTCTTCCGGATTATCATTTCTTGTACAGTTCCCAAACAAACAGAAAAGAGAATCCACCTCGATTAGTGGAGGTGAAAAAACACTTGCGGCAATAACATTTCTTTTAGCATTACAAACATTGAAACCGTCCCCATTTTATTTACTTGATGAAGTTGATGCTCACCTTGATGCATTAAACACAGAACGACTTTCAAAGATATTAGAAGAACGTTCTAGAGGTAGTCAGATAATTATGGTTTCCCTAAAAGATTCTACTGTACAAAAAGCCAACTTGATTTATGGTGTATTCCCAAAGAATGGAGCTTCACAGGTAGTCTCGCACAAGATTTCAAACATTCCACAAGTTGCTAATTAATCTATTTTAACAAAGCACGCCGCAAATCTATTATTCCCAATTTGATCAAGTGGGGGTTCTTCTTTACATTTTTCAATCGCATAGGGACATCTTGAACGAAATCTGCACCCTTGATAGACATCTACATTTAGAGGTTCGTTAATTCTGATTTTCTTATCTCGGTTAAGATTTTCCGGATCAGCTTCTGCTATGGCGTCAATGAGGGCTTGGGTGTAAGGATGTCGTGGATGTAAGAGTACTTCATCAATGGGTCCTATTTCAACAATTTTTCCTAGATACATAATGGCAATCCTTTGCCCAAGATATCTTGCTGTGGATAAATCATGTGTTATGTAAATGAAAGAGATTTCTCGCTTTTCTTGAAGTTCTCTCATCAATTCTAAAATTTCAGCTCTTACTGAAACATCAAGCATTGAAACAGGTTCATCTGCAATGATTACTATGGGCTTTGTTACAAGGGCTCTTGCAAGAACAATCCTTTGCCTTTGGCCGCCAGAGAGCATATGGGGATATTTGTCATATATTTCCTCCGCAGGTTCAAGTCTAACCTCATGAAGCGCATCTATTACAATCTTTTTTCTTTCTTGTCTTGTGCCAATTTTGTGTATTTCAAGTGGTTCCATTATTATATCAGATATCTTCATCCGGGGGTTTATAGCTGCATAGGGGTCTTGGTGTATTATTTGGCACTGCAGTCTTAGATTGTCCAGATTTTTACTTTCTTTGCCAACTTCTACGCCGTTAAAAAAAACTCTTCCAGAATCTGGCTCTATTACTCGTAAAATAAGTCGTGCAGTGGTTGTTTTACCAGAACCTGATTCTCCTGCAAGAACGAAGACTTCGCCTTTTTTTAAAGAAAAGGATATTCCGTCGACAGCCTTGTTTGGTTCTTTTGACGAAGAAAAAATTCCTTTTTTTGTAGCAAAGTACTTGGTCAAATTTAGTACTGAAAGGATCTCTTCCAATACGATACCAAGCAATCAGAATTATATGAAGCGATCATTAACGCAAAATTCTTCTATCGCAAGGTTTTAAAACCCATGAAATGTGATACAAAACGTGCAACTAAAAATAGTAGCCGGTTTAATGGCGATTTTGATGTTTGGTGTAAGTGGCCAATACCTTATCAACTTGGCATCTGCTGACGATAGTTGGAGCGATATCCAAAAAGCAGCAGCAAATGGCGCAGCAAGAGCATTACAGAAATATGCTGATACACATGTCTTGCCTTTAGATCAAAGTACGCATTATGCAGCATCAAGTAGTACTCCTACTGATGAAACTGTTCTGGTTGATAGGAATGTTAACATTGCCAATGGGCAAGTATATTCTGCTGCTAAAGGCATGACAATCTTTAGTGAGATTCATGCCCTTGGTTTAGATAAATTCTCAACAGGTTATGCTGGTCTGACAAGTACCTCTACAGATGAGACAGTTCACATTGACAGGAATACACAGATCGAAATGGCAATGGCACAGATGGACAAAAACAACATCAAGATAGCTGAAGCATTGGCAAGTCTTAGTCCACATTATGTGGGTATTGATAATACCGTAACAACTGATACCAATGGAAGAGACAGAAATGTACTGATACAACAAGGAATTGCAACACTTCAACAAGAGAACCAAGACTTGGCAGCACAGCTGGCAAGTTTGAGCACTAATTATGCTGCTTCAACAAGCATATCAACCGATGAGAACGGAAGAAACAGACAAGCATACATTGAAAAAACCCTTGCAGACTCGGAGACACGAGCTATAGCGTTGCTTGACGAAATGAATGTTCCCATGGGTGCGCACTATGTCGGAATTGATAATACTGTAACAACTGATAGTACTGGAAGAGATAGAAATGCAATGATTCAAGAAGGAATCCAGGCAGTTGATCAAAAATTAGTGGGTTGCTATGACGCAGAACATCCAACAACATGTTCTATAACTAGTGGTGCAAACTACGCGCAATACGCACCTTAGTATTTTAAAAAATAATTTAATATTTGTAACAAATTAAAATTATAATTTGTTATCAGTTATTATTAAAATTATATTTTAGAAAATTAATCGTAGAGCCAACATAAAACATATCCAGAATCTGTTTTAATTTTAGGAGGATCTCGCTTACATTTTTCCATCACATAGGGGCACCTGTCATAAAATCTGCATCCTTGAGTTGGATTTAGTAAAGTAGGAGGATTTCCTTTGATATATTGCAGTTTTTTACCTTCATTAATAGACGGAATGGATTGAAGAAGGCCTTGGGTATAGGGGTGTTTTGGGTTTTTGTAGATATCAAATGAACTCCCAAATTCAACCATTTTGCCGCCATACATGATGCCGATTTTCTCAGTAATTTCAGATATTATTGTCAGATCATGCGTTATCAACATGATGGTCAAGCCGTCTTTTTTGAGTTTTTTGAGCAGACTAATAATCTGTGCCTGTACAAGTACATCCAGTGCAGTTGTTGGCTCATCAGCAATTACAAATTTTGGATTCAAAACAAGTGCCATGGCAATAATAATTCGTTGTTTCATACCCCCACTAAGCTCATGTGGAAATTTTTTAAGAACAGAAATATTTAGACCAACAGAACTCATTATTTCTGAAATTTTTTTATCAGAGTCTCCTTTGTAACTGTGTTGTTTTAGTATTTCATAGAATTGCTGTTCGACTGTAAAAACAGGATCAAGTGAGTTCATAGCTCCCTGAAACATCATGGAGATCTCTTTCCATCGATAATTTTTTGTAAACTCGGATTCTGGCATCTTGATGATGGATTTGCCATTAAATATTATATCACCAGATACAACTTTGCCGCCTTGTAATGCACTCATAAGTGAAAGACCAAGGGTACTTTTTCCACACGCACTTTCGCCAGCAATTCCGATTGATTCGCCTTTTTCTAAAACAAAACTCACATCATCCACTGCATGAACTATACCATCTTGCGTTTTGTATTGAGTTTTCAGATCAATTACAGAAAGGAAAGGCATGGATAATTTTGGTTCATTGATCTAAATGTGGGTTTTGGAGGAAGAATAGTTATATTAACCAATCACTACGCTTAAAGTCGTGGATGCAGGTAAGTGTTTCTACATAATACAATAAAGTTCTATTTTAATTCTCTTTTCTACTTTTACGTAAATATGCAAGCCAGTAAATAGCCCCAACAAACACAGATCCTCCTACAATATTACCTAAGGTAACTGGTACAATATTATTCAGTATACCTGCAAAATCAATGTTAGAAGTATCTACTGTAATTCCAGATGTGTGAATAGCTGATAACAAAAAAGGATCATCTTTTATCATGAGTGCAAACGACAAGAAATACATATTTGCTATACTGTGTTCGAATCCCAAGGCTACAAAGGCAGAGATTGGAAAAATTATTGCCAATATCTTGCCACTCACTGTTTTCGCACTAGCTGCAAGCCATATACCTAAACAGACAAGACTGTTGCAAAGGATTCCTAGGAAAAATGCGTCTACAAAACCAAGGTTTACCTTATGACTTGCTATAACGATTGCCCTTATTCCGAAATCATAGTTATTGGCAGTCCAGGCTTTGCTCATGTAAAGAACTCCTGCTGTCAGAATTGCGCCAATAAAATTTCCAATGTATACAATTAACCAATTTTTTAGCATTTTTTTTGTGGTGATTTTCTTACTTAGTCGACTCATTATAGACAAATTATTTCCTGTAAATAGTTCTGCACCGGCAACAACCACAAGTATCAGGCCTAGGCTGAACACTAAACCTCCAAGTATTTGTGTAAAGGGTTTAGTTACAATGATTTGACTCGTAGCAAATGTAAAGTAGATTCCTCCTAAGCTGATAAACGCGCCTGCCAATATTGAAAGGATAAACGATGAGGTGAAATTCAGGTTAGTTTTTTGAACTCCTACATTTTCAATTTTTTTTGCAATCTCGTTTGGCGAATGTGAGTCAAATGAATTCACGTCCGAGAATATTTTATTTGTGTTTCCAACACTAACATCCTCGTCATTATCCAATGCTCTGTACAACAATGACTTGGTATTAAATAATTACTAACCTAGGTTTTATGTTATGTCCACACTATTCAAAATAAATGAAATATTTCCCTGTGGAAGTATTATTATGCATTATAATTTGGGCCAAATAACTATAGATCTCTTTAATGTTATAATTTTTATCACATTCGGCATCTAGATAGTGTTTTGATCGCAACTGTAATTCCTCAAAGTCAAGGTTTATCTTCTAGTTTTAGTAAGTTAAAAAACCGATTTACTTGAGAACGCCAATTTGTACTTTTGATGCCATGAATGGTATTCTTTGTCCACAATGTGAATCAAAACTAGATTCAGGGAAATTGACTAAAGCTGATGTGGAGGCGGCAATCAAACTTGTACACCTTTCGCAAAAAATACCACAAATTGAAAAATTTACTCTAAATTCATGCCATAAATCAACCGGCAATTATGTTTTGTATTTAAGCAGTTCTGATATCATGACAGTAAGGAAAAGTCGAGAGCTTTACAGATTACTACAAGGCGAATTTCCGGGAAAGATATGGCTTGTAGAAGAAAATGCATCTGATAAGAAATTCATTGAAGATCTGTTCTTTCCAATTAAAATATTGATCATTAATCGCGTTTGGGCTCCAGGTGGTATTCAAAGAACCAAAGTAATTGTATCTGGAAAAAAAACATCTAGATTTCCAATCGACACAGATAAAGTAGTATCAATAGTCAAAGACCTGCGCGGAATTGAGCTTGCAGTAGAGTTTGAGAGAAAATAAGATATCTATGGATTTCAAAAGGACTCATTACATTGGTCACCTTGACTCCTCAATGATAGGAAAAAAAGTAATAGTTGGAGGTTGGATAGAGGACATAAGAGATCTTGGTAAGCTTACATTTTTGACTTTGCGAGATGTTACAGGTGTTGCACAAATCGTTCTTGTTGGAAGTGAAGCACTAGAACAAGCCAAGGGCCTGAAT
>CAZDTF010000073.1:0-6548 GCA_964508325.1 uncultured Nitrosopumilaceae archaeon
CTGGAGCTGCTGCACCCTTTGCTGGAGCTGCTGCACCCTTTGCTGGAGCTGCTGCTGGAGCTGCTGCACCTTCTGCTGGAGCTGCTGCACCTTCTGCTGGTACTGCACCAGGTGGAAGAATTTTACCTCCTTTGCGAACTCCAACCGCACCACCTTTTCTTCCAGTTGTACGTGTCCTCTGACCTCTTACTTTTAATCCATAAGTATGACGAAAACCTCTCCAACTGTTTGTATTTTTTTCTCGCTCAATATCATTTCTAACATTAAATTCTATATCAGAAGTAATCAAATGCAAATTCTCTCCAGAGTCCATGTCTTTTCTTCTATTTAGAAACCAAAAAGGAATGTTAATAGATGATGGATTTCTCATGACCTTTTCTATTTGCTCAACTTGAGATTCTGTGAGAAATCCTATGTTGCTATTCTGATCAATTTTAAGAACATCTAAGATGGCTTTAGCAAAATTGTAGCCAATTCCTCTTACTTGACTAACTCCTATGATCATTTTTTTTGCTCCAGGGACATCCTTTCCTGCAATCCTAACGATGTGTCTGTATTCTTGTGAAGACAAGTAAACCAAAATTTCCTAAACCCCGATAAAAACCATGCTAAAGCAAACAATACTTTAAATCGCATTTAGGTTAATTTAGCATATTGACGCAGGAATTTGAAAATCTTGTAAGACGAAGCTATTCTTCAACTGCAAAATATACAGAAGTGATGGCAGGTCTACCTGAAGATTATGAACAAATTAAGACTCTTGGTGATCTTTTAGAAATAAACTACAAGCTTGTAGGAGCTAAAGAACAACTCAGACAAAACCTAATTTTAAAAATGCAAACAAATGGAACAAAATATCCAGAAATTATTGGATTTGAAGATGATGTAATTCCAGGACTGGATAGAGCAATCTTGGCATGTCATGATGTTATGTTAGTAGGACAAATTGGCCAAGCAAAAACAAAGATTGCACAAACTATTTCTAAGAATCTTTTATCGCCAATTCCAGTTATCAAAGGAAGTATAACTAATGATACTCCAATGGATCTGCCACAAGAGGAAATGATTTCATTATTAGAAGATAAAGAAAGTCCAGCATCTCTTCCAAAATTTTACATGGACTCTGAAAGCATGGAAAAAATTCGCAACAACAGACTTGATACTAAAGTTGAATGGGTTGAGGGTAAGGATAGGTATAAGTATGTACTTGCAACACCTGATATCTCTGTCAAGGATCTTGTTGGGCAGATAGATGCTATTAAAATCACAAAAAAAGGAACAGAGATGTATCAGATTGAATCATATTCGCCAGGCCAGTTAATGCAAGCAAAACACGGTCTCTTTTGTATAGATGAATTGCCAGTACTTGACACAAGAAAACAGGTTGCATTACTTTCTGTTCTTCAGGAGGGGAGATTTACAACGGGTGCTTATCCAGTGATATTTGAACCAAAGACAGTCTTCTTTGCTACTGCAAACCCTATAGATTATACTCATTCCGGCAAAATAATAGAACCTCTTTATGACAGGCTAAAAAGCCACATTCACACCCACTATCCAAAATCAATAGAAGAAGAAATGGTAATTATATTACAAGAAGCAAAAATTTCAAAATCATTTATTCCAATCTTTATGCTAAGAATTTTAGCAAAAATAATTCAAAATGCCCGTGCAAGTAATGACATCAATCAAGACAAGGGTGTAAGTGTACGTATGGGCGTACATAGCCTTGAACTTTTAGTTAGTGAAGCTGAAAGAACGCGAGCTGTATCTCATAATGTATTAGCAATTCCCAGACCATCTGATATATTTTGTATAAGTCAAGCAACAAAGTTTGAACTTACTGAAATGGACGATACAATTCTAAATAGAGAAAAGATACTAAACGATTTAATTGTCACATCTTTCAAAGAGATCTCACTTGAATACATAAAAGGAATAGACCTCTCCATCTTGGAGAAGATAAAACAAGAATTTACTGGTAAGACATTCCAAGTTTCTCAAACAATTTTAGGATTAAACAGCATGCAAATTTCTTATGAAAACCAGCTAAAAAATTTTGAAGCCATGCAAAAAATTATTGAAACGATATATGAAAAAATATCCCGTGAACAAGAAGAATTTGAGAAAAAAACACAGCAACATTGCATACAAACTAAATATATCACAATATCAGAAAATGTAAAAAGCGAATTTAGAGCAGCAATAACAGAGATGGTTTTGGAAGGATTGTGCTGGTTAGAACCAAAAATCTTGGATAAAAAAGAGACTGGTTTTGTTGCGGCCTAATACAAAAAATTTTGTCTATTTTTTGAACCAAGAGAATGAAAATAAAAAATCTAATACAGGGATATCAAAAAATATGCTACAAAAGATCCTCCAAACAATGACTAAACAGGTGTTAAAAGAAAAAACGCCAAATCTTCAGGATCTTGATCACATATTACAAGGTGTCATACAACAATCAAATGAAAAATCAGAAGAAGAAAACCAAAAAGAAAAAGAAACAAGCATTCAAGATGCTGGGGACCCAATCACAAAATACCTGCAAAAAATTGGCTATCTTAAAGACAAAAAAAAGTGGTTAACAAACAAAGCATTTTTTGAGATTGGTGGGAAACTCCTACATGATGTAATGAAGTCAATAAGTGAGGGAGGATTTGGATTCCATGAAACAAAAAATGTTGGAACAGGTAGCACCATACAAGATACTACAAAAAAACTAGAACTTGGTGATTATATCAGAAATCTTAACGTTCCACAAACAGTACTAAATTCGATTCAAAGAATCACAAAAAAATATTCAGAGGTTAAATTTCCAATTCATCTAAATTTTGATGATTTTGAAGAATTTGAAACAGTAGAAGAGAATAAAGTTGCTGTGGTATATTGTATTGATTTGAGCTCCACCATGAAGTATTCGATCAGTTCAGGAGAAGGGAGTAGAATAGAAGCTGCGAAAAAAGCGCTTTGGGCTCTGTATGTTCTAAACAAAAAATTCTTTCCAAATGATTCTATCTATGTAGTGGGATTTGGTTCTCTTGCCTCAGAAGTAGACCCTTATGACATTCCATACTTGAAAACATATGATGCAAATGATAATTTTTTGCATTATACAAATTATCAAGCTGCATTTAGATTGGCACTAAAAATTTTGAAACGTAATGGCTCTAAAAATAAAAGAATAGTGATGATAACAGATGGTCAACCAAGTGCCAGTTTTATCGACAACGAATCACAAAAAAAAGACATACTTTCAGATAAACCATACTCTCACTTTTACAAGCCTGATGAATTTACGCTTTTGAAACTAAAAAATGAGTATGATTTAAGATTGCATGTGGGAGCTGAAATGGTCTATCTATGTTACAGATATAGGCAGGTTGATCCAGTTATTGAAGAAAAAACCCTGTTTGAAGCAAAAAAATGTAAGCGAGAGGGCATTGAAATTGATACTATTATGGTAAGTGAAGAGGTTGAACTTTTGAGTTATGTTGAAGGATTAGAAAGACAGCTTAAAGGAAGAGCATATTACATTAACCCAGAGAACATTGATAAGATATTGATTACTGATTTCATTTCAAATAAAAAGAAAATACTAAACTCCACGCAGACATTATAAAAAATGAATGAAAATTATGACGTACAAAAAATGATTGAAATTTTAGTAGATCCAGACATCTCTATTATTTTGTCAGAACTTGAAGATGGAGGCAAAGAATCCTCCTATCTTTCAGAAAAATTACAAATATCTGACACGGAGATAATGGAAAGATTATCGTATGTAATACAACACGGTTTTGTTAAAATAAATCAAGATGAAAATAAGATCATCTTTACAGCTGATAAGGAAAAACTAGATAAAATTATGGAAACAAACGATAATTTCTCAGGTGTTGTTGATGGTTTAACTGAGCTTGATCAATACCTTAACTAACGTCAGTTCTACCACGATTCTTAACAAAATACATTATTCCTATTGCAAGGCCGCTTAATCCTAATATAAGCACAATAAAACCAAAAATATCTAATAAAGATAAGTTCTGTGGATAATTCCCAATTATTGCCAAAACTTGAACTTCACGTGGACCTTGATTTTCGATTTGAATCTTGTATGTGCCACCAGCAGAAACGGAAAAATTTTCCTGTAATGGATTTTTTGTTACTGGCTTTGATGTAATTATTTCATCCAAGGGATTAGAAACTGTCACTTTGATATTTTCATCTTCATGAAAGTCGGTGATTTGAACCGAATAAACTCCATCTTGATTATTAGATGGATCAAGTTCTTTTGTTAGTGTCATAGATCCTCCAACCGATAGATTCTGTTGTTGGTTTGCAACATTTTCATTTACCAGTTGAGATTCGTAAATTGCAAGTCCAATTCCTATAATTATCAAAATCACACTGATTATAATAACTGGTTTGAATTTTTTCACAGCAAAAGTTGAGGATAACCCTAGTTAAAACTTGGTATTTGTTTTAAACCGATGGAGATTGCCTTAGACACTTAAGTTGATAATTTTAAATTTGCTTATTTACGTAAGATATCATTTATTCGACAACAATATTTGCAAGTTCTATTGATCTAGTAATTGTGGATTAAAATTGCGTATACCTCTGGCTTTTTCTCTTATTATACTTCTTTTGGCAACACCATTATGTGCAATTAAGGTGCATGCTTATTCTGATCATCCTGACCTGTTTGTCTCTGCGGAAAACAGTCTCTTTGAAAATCATTTTTCAGGAGCAATGGTTATCGAAGTTATTGTAAAGGATGATAACATCAATCTAGACCAACAGCAAGGCGAACCAACTGTTACGTTAAATGGTATCCAACTTCGGATGGTGCAAGGTTCCAGTGGAGTTTGGTATGCTTTTTTTGCAAACGTGGATAGAGCAAAGCAAGCAGATCAAATCTCAATAGCTGGAATGCCAGGTCAAAACTTGGATTTTGGAGTTTTTTGTGACAGAAGTACTCCCTCATCAGTACTCGGTGTAGATTTTTCTCAAACTGATGGTGTTGCAATTCCTGATTCTAACGGAATAACTGGTGCAACACAAGGTACTGCATCATTTAATGCATGTTCAGGTAATCTTACTTCTTCAATTAACAACCAAATGAGTGTGCTTAGAAATCCACCAAGTCTTAACACAAATACTAATGTAAAAACTGGTCAGATTGGAATAAATCCTAACGCATGGCCACTTATCCAACTTTTTACCTTTAGTAATAATGTGACCATAGAATATGATAAAGCGGGAAGTTCTGAAACTGTAAACCTAACTTATGATGACATGACAGACATTTCCTTGAAACTTGATAGAAGTGGTTATCCACAAAGTTCTGATGTCTTTGCAACAATAAATGACATGCAACTAAATGAAGATCCTACCGCTGTAAATTCTTGGACATTTAACGTAGATTCACCAGAAGCAACATTCTATCAAGCATTTCCAGAATCTGGTTCTTCTCCTGGAGGATCAACACTAGTAAATTTGTATCCGTCTCTTAGTAATCTGGGTTTCAAATTTAATGGACATGTTGAAATGAATCTTGGTTCTGTTGCAGAATTGAGAACAAATCAACTTCAATCTGCATCATCGATTACTAATGGAGCAACTACTTACAATAAATTAGTTACATTTGTAGAAACTACTCCAAATTCGGGAATTTTTGAGAGCTCATATACCAGTAAATCTACAATTGGGATTTTAAATAATGCTCCTAGATTTCAATCGGCCTCAATATCTTACAATTCCGAATCTGTATCTATATTGTCTGGTACTGTTAATGCAGGATTGTCTCTTGGTACACCTTCCAGTGGACAAATTAATACCGGTCAAAAAGAAACATTATCTTTAGGTGCACCAAATGGCCAATTTACTCCTGGCCAAAAAGCAACCATAACACTTGTAGATAGTAACCAGAACTTTAACTCAGCAATAATTGAATATCTTGATGATTTTAGAAGCTCTGCAATATTACCAACACTGAAGCTTGGAAATCCAGTTACTTTGAACAGTGCGTCAGGAGTGCAATTTTATACAAATTCATCTGGTTTTACTGGAGGAATATCAATTCCATCTAATGTACCTGATTCAAATTCTGCTAGATTGATAATTGATACTACCACGTCACCCAATGGCCCTTTTAAGAAAATTACATTAAATCTTGGCATAACAGAACAAACTCTGAAAAATCTGTTTATAGATGTGAGTCAACCAAATTCAGGAGGAACAAATTGGATAAACTATGATCTAAGATCATTTCAACAACAGCTAGAGATTAATTCCTTTTCAGATACAAGTATGACACTGTATTTTGGAACTTTAGGAAATAATCCTGTTCAGATATTATCTCCAGGTAGCATATCATCTGGAAATGGCCTTGTCCAAATAAGCGATGCTAACGTAGCGGCAATAAATGCAATGTCTGCATCATCTCCTGTTTTCCTAGAAATTAATTTTGATACATCAGGCAGCCCTGCAAATGGAGGAACAATCTCTAGTGAAACAGATACACAACCCATCGTCTTTGATTTGTT
>CAZDTF010000074.1:0-6533 GCA_964508325.1 uncultured Nitrosopumilaceae archaeon
AAACCCGGCTCCTTCTAGAAGAGAAATTGAGATTTCCAAAGTTATCAAGGAAGCATTATTGCCTGCTGTAATACTAAAGGACTTTCCTAGAACAGTGGTAGATGTATTTATTGAAGTTCTTCAGGCCGATGGCGGTACTAGATGTGCGGCACTGGATGCAGCATCTGTTGCACTAGCAGACGCTGGAATACCAATGCGTGATCTAGTTTCTGCATGTGCAGCAGGAAAGGTTGCTGATCAAATAGTTTTAGATATAAACAACGAAGAAGATCAAGAAGGACAGGCTGACATGCCAATAGCATACATGCCAAACCTTGGAAAAATCACTCTAATGCAGCTTGATGGAATCTTGTCTCCATCTGAGTATCAAAAATGTATTCAAACTGGAATCAGTGGCTGCAAACAAGTATATGAAATGCAAAGAAAGGCATTAATGGAAAAGTACTTCGGAAATGGGTCTCGGTAGAAATGACTAATTCAGTTATACTTGCACAACTAAAACGTGATCAAATCTTAGAACTTTTAAAAGAGGGAAAAAGACTTGATGGCAGAAACCTTGAAGATCAACGACCTCTTTCAATTGACACGGGAGTAATCCCAAAGGCAAACGGTTCTGCAAGAATAAGGCTTGGAGATACCGAAGTTGTCACAGGAGTAAAGATTCAACCCGATAAACCATTTCCAGATCTTGGCGATAAAGGAATACTAATATGTACTGCAGAAATTCTTCCGCTTGCAGATCCAAACGTAGAGCCTGGTCCTCCAAATGAAGAAGTAATAGAGCTGGCAAGAGTTGTTGATAGAGGGATCCGAGAAACTGAGATGCTTGATCTACACCAACTGGTCCTTATTGAAAACAAATCGGTTATAGGAATTTTTATCGACAGTAGTGTAACAGACGCAGGTGGCAATCTTTTTGACGCTTGTTCATATGCTTCTGTCGGAGCACTCTTATCATGTACTATTCCAAAATATGAAATCAAAGACGAACTTCCAGTTCTTGTAGAAGGTGTAACTACAAAACCTCCTGTACAAACAATTCCAGTATCTGTTACGATGGCAAGAATTGGAGAATATATTATCGTAGACCCGACTTCAGACGAGGAAGCTTGCATGGACGCAAGATTGACAATAACAACAAACACTGATGGAAACATTTGTGCAATTCAAAAGGGAGGTCATGACGGCTTTACATTTGAGCAAGTTGTAAAATGTTCCGAGATTGCCCTATCTGTGGGAACAAAAATAAGGAAACAACTAGAGAAACTGATGCAAAATGGTTAAAGGTAAAAGCTCCTCCTTAAAGGGACTAGGCGCAAAGTATGGTTTAAAACCGCGCAAAAAGTTCACTGCAGTCCATCATCTTTTGAAAGCAAAGCGGCGATGTGTTGAATGTGGTTCCGCCAAGTTTGGACGCGTAGCAGTAGGGATTTGGGCATGCAAAAAATGTGGATTCAAAATAGCTGGAATGGCATATGACGTCAAAGTATAATGCTAAAATAGAAATTTTTGCCAAAGAAAAAACGAAATCCATTTTTGATTCAATTCAAACAGACAATAAATTTTCGTCTGAAACTCCAACAAAAACAGTAATGTCCTTTGATAAAAAAATCACAATCTTAATTGACGCACAGGAACTATCGCATTTACGTGCAAATTTGAATTCAACTTTGCGTCTAATTCAGGCAAGTAATGATTCCATAGAATCGGTAAAAATATAAACAAATCATCTGGTGAATCAAACATGTCTTCTGGAGAACAACAAATACCACCTTGGTTACAAGAACAAGTTGGAAGACTGCAACAACTACAACAAAACCTTCAATCTATTATGGGTCAAAAACAACACCTAGAAATGGAACAACTTGAAACAGAACGAGCACTTGAAATTCTAAAAAAAGCCGGAGATAACGATGTTGTTTTCAAAAATGCGGGTTCTATACTGATTAAATCAACAAAAGCAAGTCTTATTGCAGAACTTGAAGAAAAAAAGGAACTGGCAAATACTCGCATTACTGTACTATCAAAACAAGAAACCCGTGTCAAAGAAAATCTCAAGGAAGCAGAGATAAAAATAAAGGAAATGTTACGTGGTCCAACCCAAACCCAACCCAAAACAGATACTCCCAAATAAAATATTAACAAACTCTGTAAATGTTGTATAATGAAGATAAATGACCTACGAATTATAATTGATGAGAGGGAGAAAAAAAGCGGGATCCCAGATCTTTTGAGAGCTGTAGGAGTAAATATTGAACTTAGAAATCTACCTGTAGGAGACTATATTGTTGCACCTGAAACCATCGTGGAAAGAAAAAGTGTTCCAGATTTTATATCGTCTGTTTTTGACGGAAGATTATTTGATCAATGTAGTAGACTAAAAGAGCACTATGAACATCCAGTCATTTTGATGGAAGGTAATGTGGATCAAATTGAAGATCTTGCAGAAAACCCACTTGTATTCTATGGTGCAATCTCATCAGTGATATTAGATTTTAAAATTCCAATCATTCCAACACCTAACGCATCTCATACTGCAAAGCTCTTGATATCAATGTGCACAAGACAGGAGACCAAAAAAGGACCATTTTTGAAAAAAATAAAAAAATCAGACGATTTACAAAAACAACAACTCTCTGTACTTTGCAGTCTCCCAGGAGTAGGAGAAAAATTAGCAACACGTATGCTTGAACGATTCGGTTCTCCAACTAATACCTTAAAGGCATCCTATGCTGAGCTATCAAAAATAAAGGGTATGGGAGAATCAAGATCTCTTAAAATAAGAAAAATGCTTGACACTGAAAGCAAATTCAAGAAAAAAGTCGACCAAAAAACATTACACGATATTTAACATACAATTCAATATATGAAATCTAACCTAACGGATGAAATGATTGTTTCACACGTCTGTACCCAGCTAAAGATTGCAGGATATGAAAATGTCAGACTGTACGATGGTTCATTTGCTGACTGGGCGGGGAGAAGATTTCCCCTTGACTGATTTACGACTAAGCTTACTTCCACAGATAGGACAGAGAGTTATTTCCGAAAAAGTTTTTTCACATCCTGAGCAAAAATAAACCCAATCTTTTACTTGGCTAATGCCTTTGGTCATGATAGGAATGACTTTGAGGTCTAGGTGTTTGGCTGTGTTTGACATTGCAAAATCATCTGTGACTAGTTCTCCACCAAGTTGTAAACACAGCGCAATGACCGAAATATCCCCCTCGGAAAGATCTTGAAAATCCCCAGTTTCTTTTGCTTTTGACAAAACTTTTGTAGTGAATTCTTGTTCTGGATCGCAAATCTCAAGTCTCTTAGTTTCAATGAGTATCTTTATTGCATCATGATTTTTTTTGATGTGCTTTATTTCATCAAAAATGACTGATGTTGAATAGTTTTTCTCTTGTGATGAAAAAGGGATGCCAGCATAAAAAGCACTTGCATCTAAAACTCTAGAAACCAAGTTTGCTCATCTGTCTTAGGCCACGCTTTTTGAGCCTTACAAATACTGCATGCTTTTTGTATTTTCTTATGGTTATAATATCATCATATCTTGCAGGTTTTATCACCTGAGCATCCATGATAATGTTAGAATCATGTGAACTAATTATTTCAATTTTTTCATCTGGAACAACTAGCGAAGGTAGTTTGTTTACTGGGGCTACTGGTGTAATTATTAAAACATCCAAGATTTCGTGTAATATTGGACCTCCAAGAGAATAAGAATGTCCAGTAGAACCACTGGGTGTCGAAATTATCACGCCATCCATTTTTTGCATAACGGTATCATTTTGAAATCTAATTTCAAAAAGTGAAGTTTTTGTAAGATTCTGTCTATTTATGAAGATCTCATTTAAGGCAGGAGGAAATTCTTGTCCACTGCATGAGGCAACAACTCTTATTCGCCTATCGAGAAATATATTGTCTGAAAGTATTTGGTCTATCGCGATATCAATCTCAGGCATAGTAATTTCAGATAATATTCCTCTGTTTCCACCTACGTTTATAGCCAAATTTGGAACCTCATTTTCTAAATATCTAAAGGTACGTAAAGTTGTACCATCCCCACCAAGAGTTATGGTCAAGTCTAGCTTTGTATCCTTTAATTCTTCCAAATCACTTACTTTTTTTGCGCCTCCTATTTCTACAGGAGAAATGGTTATCACTTGAGATTTTTTTGCAAGTAGTTTCTTTGCTACTTTTTTGGCAGCATCCTCAGCTTCTTTTGAACCAAACTTACTTACTACAGCTACTCTGTTAAGATTCAAGCGGAGAATAGTATTCTACTTTCCCTTAAAAAGCATCTGATGAGGATAAAATATAAGGATCTCTCATCGTATTCAGTTTTGAAAGAAAATGAGCTATGCAAATCCAAATGTTTTAACAGATACCGAATGGGTTTCAAAAAATATCTCAAATAAAACGATTAGAATTGTAGAAGTGGACTATGATCCAGAAAATGCATACAGACAAGGTCATATCCAGGGTGCAAGTCTGATTTGGTGGAAACGTGACATAAATGATCCAATAAGAAGAGACATCATAAGCAAAACCCAATTTGAAGACCTTATGTCAAGAAATGGCATTACTACAGAATCCGAAGTTATCTTGTATGGTGATTTTAACAATTGGTTTGCAGCTTTTGTGTTTTGGATTTTTAAGTATTATGGACACAAGAATGTCAGAATCATGAATGGTGGTAGAAAAAAATGGGAACTAGAAAAGAAACCATACGCAAAAGATGAGCCACAAATTCAAAAAACAAAATATGTTTCATTTCCACCAGATGAAGGGCTTCGAGCATATCTGTTCGATGTTAGAAGAGCAATTGATAGACAGGATACTGTCTTTGTTGACGTACGATCTCCAAAAGAGTTTACTGGAGAGATAACTGCCCCGCCGGAATATCCCATGGAGCATGCACAAAGAGGTGGTCATATTCCTAAAGCAAACAATATTCCTTGGGCAACTACAGTCAACGACGAAGATGGTACTTTAAAGTCTGTAAACGAGCTAAAACAGATCTACGAGTCAAAGGGTATAACGCCGGACAAGGATGTGATATGCTATTGTAGAATTGGAGAAAGATCTTCTCACTCGTGGTTTGTTATCAAATACCTACTAGGATATCCACAAGTAAGAAACTATGATGGTTCATGGACTGAATGGGGTAATATGATTGGAAACCCAGTTGAAAAGTAAGAATTGAGCCAAGAACTTCCATTACTTAAAAAAGGAATTTTTTATTTCATAAGAGACGGGAATGATTCCATCATAATGGAAGACAAAACAAAGCGTGGTCTTACAGTGCAAGAGCGATCGATTGATGAAAAATACCATGTAGAAGCAGAGAAAGGTATGATCTATGATATGGATGGTATAGGTCACAAAGTAGGTATCAGATGGTTTTTTCCAAAAAAGGATTATACTTTTGAAAAAATCCTTTCATTTGCCCAAGAAATGGAGCAGCGATACCGAAAAATTCGTGAAGAAACCTGTCCAGATTACTAAGAAGCATTTTTAAAGACTTTTAAAAATAATAACAATAGATGTCTCTTCTGTTAAAAGACAAAGTTTACACAGTACAATCTACTACTGCCAAACGAGGTATCTATCCATTACACAGCTACAAGCTGGGTCTTTACAGACTTCCAATAAAACTAGAAGATCAATATGAAGTTGATTCGATTGTAAATGGTCTCAAGAAAACATTTGTGATGGATGCCTTTGCTGACAGGATCTGTGCAACATACAATTGGAAGGAAGAGAACATACCAGACCCTGACTCCTCTGCTTACAAGCAAATTGATCTGGAAGTGCAGGTCGAAGTTGTTACAGGAGAGGTTGTAGACATGATATATCAAATTTATCCGGTTGAAAAATATGGTGATGCTTTGTGGGTCAACGACTATAGAAAAAAAGCAGACACTAATGCAAAAATGATTATTGATACTATACTACGCAATACTGTTCTTGCAGATAAGATGGTAGAACACTTGGTTAAGACCAAGAAAATTTCTCAAGAAGAGGCTTTGAAGGAATTAGAAGAAATGACTCCTCTTGCACAAATTGTTCCAAATGCAAAACCAAAACCAAAACCAGCTGCTCCGCCACCAGGACAACAAGCTGAACAAGTAGAAGAAGTAGAGACTAGAAGTGGCGCAAAGCCTGGTCCAATTGATGTAGGATTCAAGACCAAACTAAAGGTATCTGAGACATTTACTGCAAGTTCTAGTGGTAATAAAATTAAGATCTTTGGTCCACGAAAAGGTAATGAAGTATTAGGTGTCTGGGGAGAATTTGTCGCTGTTGATTTTGATATCTGTATTGGCGACGGAGCTTGTATAGATGCATGTCCTGTAAAGGTGTACGAATGGGCTGAATTTCCAGGGAATCCATCCTCTGAGAAGAAACCACTAATGGCAAGAGAACCGGATTGTATATTCTGTCTTGCTTGTGAGAATGTCTGTCCAGTGCAAGCTATTAAGATATTCAAGAAAGGATAAACAGAATCTTTTCCCTTTATAAAA
>CAZDTF010000075.1:0-6358 GCA_964508325.1 uncultured Nitrosopumilaceae archaeon
TTTTGTAATTTTCTGGTGAATACCAATCAGACTTGGTTTCTTCACATAACATTATCCAAGTGTCTATAGTATTTTGAAATAAAGCTTTTTTTCGTAGTTCTTCAAGTGTCATGATGTTTTGGTGTTATCTTCTAAAAATCCGCTCTTTTCATCTTGGAGCCACATCTTGGACAAGAACCGCCCTTGTACCGGTTGCTACATGTAAGACAAATGTACTTTACACCTTGGCTTTGTCCAAAGAATCCACCACCACCAGGGTCTCCACCAAATCCGCCCATTCTCTTTAATGCCCTGTTTCTTAAAAATAACGGAAATACAATAAAAATGGCTAGGGCTGCCATTAATCCAAATGGCCACGGTAGGATCATCTGTAACCCAATACTAACAGCTAGAGAAGCGAAAAGGAAAATCAAATATGATTTGCAATTAATCAATCACTTCATCTTGTTGCAAAAAGCTTATAAGTTTTTGTCATAATTCGTCTGAAATTATGGTGATTTCAAGTAGGTTGCCATCTCGATCATATGCAAAGATGTCGTCATCCTCATATGGTGATTGTACAATCACTGACACAAATCCAAAAAAATTGTGTAGGTCTGTGACTGAAGGCCGCGCAGATCCAGTTGGATGGGAATGGACAGTTCCTACATAACTCGGATCAAATGGCAAAAATGAATGTGGAAATCCCGCAAATGTAGGGCCATGGTGGGAAAAAGGTGGAATTACCAAACCATCTACAACTACACGTCCTTTTTTAGATTTTCCACGTAAGATAAGAATTCCTTCATTTGGATGATTAATCTTGCAATATGTCAAAATTCCATCGCGTGCATCTTTTGTTATAGTTATGGTTCGTCGTAATTTTTCTTTTTTGAAGATCATATGTTTATCTTAATATCCAAATTAATTAATCTTCAACGAACGTAAAACTCCAGTCTCAAATCTTCAAAGTTATTTTGGTTCTGGAAATTTTACCTAACATTGTTTCAATATCTTGAATAAGTCCTGGTGCACGGTTTGATTCTTCAGAAATTTCCTTTTCCAGTGTTTTTATAGATGATTCAAATTGCAAAATGTCTTCTTTTGTTCTTACTATTTTTTTTTCTTTTTCTTCCAAATCTTTAATATTGAAAATACAAAGTCTACTCTCTAACTCATTCATTTTTTTGGATAAATTGTTTTTTAACTTTATGAATTCATCCAATCTGTTTATTGTCTCTTCGATTTGTTCTACAGCTTTTTGTGAATCTTTAACAGAAACATTGCCAGCTACTACTGACTTTACCGTTGCCTGTAGTATTTCAATGACCATATTCTTATTTTCATTTGTGATTGTCTCAGATGGTTCCACAACTAGATGTTCCATAATGATTTTGAGAGGCTTTTCAAGAGAAGAGATATAGCTATATTTTCCAAGGGGTCTTGATATCTTTGAAAATTGGGTGTCAATTTCATTTTTGACCAAGTTTTTTTCTGGTCTTAAAGACTCTATATCTTTTTTAACATTTAACAATTCTTGATATCCGTTTGTTAATTTGAGGTTTTGTATTTCCTGCTCTAGATTATCAATTGTTTTTTTATGCTCCTCGATTTCTTTTTTTATCCTGATTAATTCCTGACTATTATCTTCAATTTCCTTTTTTGAATTTTTTATTTTTTCAATACTTTCTAAAATGTTTCTAGATGTTGATTCAAAATTAGTATATTCGTCAACTAAGCTTTGCAACTGTCTTTTGTTTTTGGTCATATCTGAAAGATCTTCTTTAAGTTTATCTGCGTATTTTCTTGCAAAAACATGCATTACACGTGAATTTACCCCCAGAGTGTCTCCTATCCTTTTTAACATCTGTCCTGTTTGCAAATTTAGATTTATCAAATTGGGAAAAATTTCTGGGGTTGATAGAGTTACAGCAGTTTCTCTTTTGAGTCCAGAAACTACAGCTTTTTTACCTCGTTCTATGAGCACTTTTAGGGACTTGTCTACATTCTCTGATCCCAGATCATCATTTTCAAACTCTGAAATTATTTGAATAATGTTTTTTCGTTCAATATCTATTTGCTCTCTTATCGATTTTGCCTGCTCAAAGATTTTTCCAAGTAACAACGTTTCGTTTTCCTTTAAAATTAAATTGATATCAGATAACAAAATTTGTCTTTCATTACTTGATTTAACTGTCTCATTTGTTGATTTTTTCTTTCCCCATCCAAAAACCATAGAAATATCCCTATAACATTAATGGCTTACAACATTAAATATTACACGATACAAATTACACGTGTGAGTGATACAAGACTTATAATAATAGGTTCGGTTCTTGCATTTGCTGGTTTTCTTTTAGGGGGAATAAGTGGAGCACAATATCAACAATACGCAGTTCAAGCTGATCAGTTTGGTGATTGTTATAATTACACACCAGACGGTCAAGCCATTAAAGTAAAATGTGACGAAAAAATACAAAACAAATTTTTCTTACTAGCAGTGTCATTAAGTCTGATTGGCGGAGGCGTGTTTGTGCTGGTAAAAGGAATTCGTGGAAAATGGGATCAGAATGTCAAAAGTGATGAAATGGTTGGGCCAAAAAAATAGGCGGTGAGCCTGAATTTATTCTCACGTTCTGACTATTCCTTGCTGTACTAAAAATTCTATTCCCTTGACAAAGTCATTATCTGAAATTTTGTTTTCTGACCACCATCCTGCATTGTTCTTTATCCATGAGGGAATTGCCAGACCATTTGATTCTCCTGATTTTGGAAGGTTTTGAATAATTATAATGTGATTTTGTATCATGTACTGAATTCCATTAATAAAATCAGAATCAGAGATCTGTCCATTTGCCCACCATCCTGAATTGTTTTTGATCCATGATGGAATTAGAATTGAGGTTTCTTCATTACTAATTCCTCCTATAGTTACAATCTTTATTCTATTGTTTCTGATTTGATCAATTAATGTTTCAATTTGTTGAATTTGTTGTGGATCAGGTTCATTTTGTGCAGTTCCATTATTTATAGCATAATCTTGGAAGGAAATAGTAACTACTGCAAAACCATAGTTGTGCAAGCTATTCTGAATATTAGTAAATACATCACCATTAGTTAATCTATGTAATGTGCCATTGCCAGTACTGGTATACCCAGTTGAGACGGTTGCCGGAAATAAATGGATGGTATTTGATGAAGAAAAAATTGCATGATAGGTTAGTGTGTTTGCGCTAAGTAATGTAATATTATTTTTATTCATCGCATAAAGCGTATCATTGTTAATTTTGCCATAAGGTGGAATAAAGACTGACGGTGTAATTCCTAGTAATGTGGATATCTTGTCATTAGATTCTTTGATAAACAAAGACTGGTCATCTTGGCCATAAGTAGTAAAGTCCTCAAACTTCCACCCGCTATTTGCCACTTGTATCGACAGGTTTTGGGTTTTTATCTTTTCTTTTATGTACCCTGTCAGTTTAGTATCACTGCCCAAGGAATTTCCTATTATTCCTATGGTTAAACTGGCATTTTTCTGCTGGAATGTATCAATTATTTTTGTTTGTACATTGTCTAACCAATAGTCTTGGATATCATCAAGTCTAAAAGCCACACACTGACAATTTGGAATCTTAGGTGTAGGATTTTTTGTTACGTTAGATGTTTGCGGTACCTGAATACTTGAGGCATTAGATGGTTGTGGAGGTTGATTGTTTGAAACATTGGATGTCTGTACACCAATTCCTACAAGAGGCTGGCTTTTGAAAATTTGTATAATGCTTTGTTTTCCATCTATTGTTATTTTAGAGCTGCCCCACTCAGTGTTTCCATTTAAGTTTATTGCATCAAATATATAGTCACCAACTTTGAGATTAGAAAAAAAAGCTTGTCCTCTTGCGTTTAATGGTGAATTTTTAATTTTATTTCCACTACTATCGTACAATACTACCAAAAAATTTCCATCTGCACTTGTTACCATATTAGATGAATCCTTGAAAACCTCTGCTGTCAAAAGACTGTTCACCATGGGAGGCCACGGCGTTACTATTTTGAATTCTTGTGAAATTCCTGGTTGTAGAGACACAGGAGAATATGTGTACAAAAGATTTTCTCCAATTGAAACACCTGCAATGTAATAGTTGTTTTCTAAGTTAGTTGATTGCACCCAAAATCGTATAGTCTGACCGTTGTTGTCTGTCATACTCTGTGCCCACTGCTTTCCATCTTGGGATTTTATTGATATGTTAGCACCTTCTAGGGGAGTAAGTCCATCATTATAGAACACACTAAAACGCATTCCTCCAGGCAAAGGCATTGTCAGAGGGAGCACTTGTTGAGTACTCTGTAAATCCATATACCCTGTAGTAGCATACATTCCATTTGCATATACTTCGACTTTGTACTTGTGTCCAATTGGAAGAGAAACTATATTGTAAGGATTGGCAGATAGAGGCGTAATCTCTTTGAAGGGGACTGTGTTAAAATCTTGATATACTTTTACTGTCATTGAAGAATAATCTGCTCTATCACCGTTTGTGTATTTTACATCAATTTCAAGAGCACCTATACCTTGATCAGCATAAATAAAAATAGGCTGTAAGACAATTAATACAAGAAAAAACAGCGTCATACATTTTATAATTTGTTTTTTCGATAAACACTCGTTCATTTTTTATCAAACTCCAATCCTTTTAGCACTATTCCACGTTGTTTTTCTTTTAAACCATTCTTGTAGCGCAGCCATTATTAGAAGAAAGTCTACGAGCTGTTTGTACCCCAATACTAGGAATGGAGAAAATGCAATCAATCTAGGATCATCTCTATCAATTCGCACTGCTAATGCAGACATGAAACATTGCAAAATAACAAACAATGTGAACATTTGCAATACAAAAAAACCATCGCCACTGATAATTTCTATTATGGAGGTGATGATTACAGAAAGTCCTGCAAATGGCAGCACTATCATTGAAATAATCATAAAAGGAAAAGCTACTCTGTACAAGAACGCATATCTTGGGTTTACTATTGTTTCAGAATGTCTAGTAAGTACCTGTACATTTCCGCGGTACCATCTTTTTCGTTGTTTGTAAAAGTCATGCAAACTCTGAGGAGCTTCTGTATATGCTGTTGCCTGAGTAGTTCCTTGAATTACAAATCCAGACTTTAGGACTTTTATTGTTGCATCAAAGTCCTCAACTAGAGTATCTTTATGATAAGAACCAACTCCCTCAAGCGCAGATTTTCTAAACGCTCCCAGTGCTCCAGGAACAATAGTAATCGAACCAAAATAATCAAAGGCTCTTCTGATTATCTCAATTCCTGCTACGTATTCTAGTGCCTGTGTCCACGTTAACCAGTTTACTCTATTTCTAACTTTGACGTTTCCAGCAACAGCGGCAACATCTTTATTATTTCCAAAACCTCTGACCATCTGCTTTAATGCTTGTCTGCCAATTATGGTGTCAGCATCAACTATAATGATTATCTCACCTTTTGCAAAGGCAAGACCGTAATTCATGGCAGAGGCCTTGCCACCGTTTTCTTTGTGCAAGACCTTAACCTTGTTTTTGTATCTGTTTGCAATTTCCAAAGTTTTATCTTTGCTGCCATCATCAATAACTATTATTTCCTTACTAGGATAATCAGATTCTAAAAGACCTTCTATGGTGCGGGCAATGACTTTTTCCTCATTATATGCTGGAATCAGTACACTCACAGATGGATAAACTGCAGGATCTTGCTGCAGATCTTCTCTGTATTTGCTGTATACTGCAAGTGGCACAAACATCATCGTGCTCCAAAATGTTATAGTCATTCCCCACAAAATTATAATTCTATTAGGAGATTGCCAAATGGTATATCCTTCGTACGAAGCAACTGATGCTAAAACTATAGGAAGTATGATCATGATTATGGCAAACGGGGCTGGCATTTTTTTTGCATACTTGAATTTGGAAGAGAGGTTTCCCCTCGCACTGTAAAGCTGATAAAACATAACAAATGCTGCAAAAGCAAGTGAGATCATAGTCAGATTTGTGCTCATCAGGTATACGGTATAAAACAGCACAGAAAATATGGCGCAGACAAGAATTATTTGTATGTAATCTATTCTTGCAGTTTTGACTTCGTACATGGCATTGGTATGTCAGCGAGGTAGTAAAATGATAGTTTGTTACAAAACTTATACCATACAAGTAATATGTTGCTATTTTATTTTATTGAAGTAAATGAAAATAATTTTTGCGTCATTTATGATATTATTATTTTTTGGGATAATGCCAGTCTCACATGCTTCAGAGTCATGCCAGTGTGTGGCTTTTCGACTTGATGATATCCAAGACTATTGGTTAGACAATGTACAAACAAAAATAATTGA
>CAZDTF010000076.1:0-6345 GCA_964508325.1 uncultured Nitrosopumilaceae archaeon
CTGATACTGAAAATCCTTTTTTTACAAGAATTGGTTTTAATTCATCTCGTATTCCCTTGAGCATTTGGAACTCAAACTTCCTTTCATGAGTTTTGTACAATTGTATGGCGTCATCAATTAATTTAGAATCATGCGTTGCTATACCAAATTCATTACCATTAGAAAAAAGCATCTCCATTAATTTCTTATAATTTTCATCAACCTCTTTTCTTGTTTGAAACGCAGTTTTCTTATCTTCATGATATGCCCCTTTTACCAGACGAATTTTTGCTCCCTTTTTCAGCAATTCAGCTAAATCCTTTGATGTTCGTTTTAGATTTGCTTGAAGAGCAATACCTAATCTTTCATATTTGTCAAATAGGTCATCATAGATTCCTATGGTATCATCAGTATGTTCGGATGATTCCATGTCAATCCAGACAAAAGATTGTGATAACATTGCATTTTCTATTATTTTGCTAAAATTCTCAGCGCATTCTTTTTTGTTTTTTGTTAGTCCTATCTGTGTGGGCTTGATTGATACACCGCCTTCTACTTTGGATTTACGTAAATTAGAAACAAGAACAAGATATTCTGATACTGTGTTCTCTATTTGATTTTTTGAAGTCATATGTTCGCCAAGCTTATTGATTATCGCATCCATACCATGCTTGTTTGCCAGGCGAGACGATTCCAAAGCTTGTTCCATGGTATCTCCAGCTATCCATTGCTTGGCTATTCTGAACAGAAATCTCTCCATTAATCCAGATTCAGCTTTTTTCAATCAAATTACCTTCTTTTCACTATATTTAATTAGATTAATTTCATAATTCAATTTTATGTACTAATCTTGCTTGAGCAGGATTATTTTTCCTATTACTAATAGCTTTAACAAGGGTCTCTATATCATTCAATATCTTGAAGAGGATAGGACTTTTGGGGTGTGGTGCAATTGGTACCGAAATTGCATTGGCAATTGATTCAGGAAAGATTCAGGCCAAACTTACTCATGTTTTTGATTTTTCCAAAGACGCTTCAAAATTACTGATAACAAAACTAAAGAACAAACCAGAAATCACTGAAAACGTAGGCTTACTTGCTGCTGCCCCAACTGACATTATTGTAGAAGCGGCATCCCAAGACGCGGTTAGAGATAACGCCCTAAGTATACTGCAAAACAGAAAAGATTTGATGATCATGAGTGTTGGCGCACTTTTAGACGAGTCTATTTTAGATATTGTAATGGAAGGTTGTAAGGATTTTAAAAAATCAGTTTATCTTCCTTCTGGCGCAATTTTAGGTCTTGATGGCATAAGATCTGTAAAGGAGGAATTGGAATCAATTACTTTGGTTACGACAAAAAGTCCAAGATCACTAAAAGGTGCAAAGTTCTTTGAAATTTCGAAACTTGATGTTGAAAATATCAAAGAGACTACAACAATTTTTGAAGGTAATGCTCAAGAGGCTGTTCGACTCTTTCCTGCTAACATTAACGTGGCAGCTCTTCTCAGCTTAGCTGGGCTTGGTAGCTTAAACACAAAAGTAAGAATTATTGCGGATCCAAATACTGACAAAAACACTCATGAGATAATAGCTCATGGCAAATTTGGTAAATTCTCAATAAAAATAGAAAACGTCCCGAGTCTTAGTAATCCAAAAACAAGTAGGCTTGCAATTTTGTCTGCGATAGAGTGCTTGAGAGCAATCTGTCATGACGATATTAGAATTGGAACATAAATGGCAAATATTGCCATCATATCACGGTACATCCTCAAATTTGTCATAGACCTGATCCTTTAAATGAGAAAAATATCCAATTTCTTTTGGATAAATGGATTTAAAATCAGAAATCTTGAAGCTCAAAAAAGAAAAAGACGTTCTTATTTTAGCTCATAACTATCAAATCCCTGACGTACAGGACATTGCCGATTATGTAGGAGATTCTCTAGGATTGTCAAGGCAAGCTGCAAAGGCAAAACAAAAAACGATTTTGTTTTGTGGGGTGCATTTTATGGCAGAAACTGCTGCCATAACATGTCCAGAAAAGAAAGTACTCATTCCGGACCTGGCTGCAGGCTGCTCGCTTTCTGATACTATAACTGCAGACGAACTAAGAAAATGGAAGAGTGAGCATCCAGGAGCAATTACTGTTGGTTACGTAAACACAACTGCAGAAGTAAAATCCGAACTTGATTATTGCTGTACCTCGTCAAACGCAGTAAATGTTGTGAAATCAATTCCAGAAAATAAAGAAATTCTATTTTTGCCTGATATGTTCTTAGGATCCTATGTTGCAAAGATGACAAATCGCAAGAACATGTTTATCTGGGCAGGAGAATGTCACGTACACGCCGGAATAAGATCGCAGGATGTTAACGAAAAACTAAATCAGTATGCCAACGCAGAATTTCTTGTCCACCCTGAATGTAGCTGTACGTCTTCACTTGTGTATGATATTGCATCTGGAGATTATGGAAACAGACAAGTCCAGATTTTATCCACTGAGGGCATGATGAATCACGCAAAGAGCTCAACTTCAAAGAAATTTGTTGTTGCAACAGAAACAGGAATATTATACAGAATGAGAAAACAAAACCCAGAAAAAGAAATTTTCCCGATCTCCGAAAACGCTATATGCAAATACATGAAGATGATAACTCTCGATAAAGTCTATTCTTCGTTAGAACAAGAAAAGTACGAAGTCAAGGTCCCCAAAAAAATTGCTCAAAAAGCCCAACTTGCAATAGAACGAATGCTTGCAATTAGTTAACTTCCAAACTCAAATCTAAACTTGGTGCTGAACTAGTTATTTTTCCTACAGATATCATGTCTACACCAGTTCTTGCATAATATTGAATATTTGTAGAATTAATTCCCCCCGAAGCTTCGATTTTTACTTTATCTCTTAGATGTAATTTTTTTAAGGTGTTGACGATTTTTGAAATTTCTTTTGGTGAGCGGTTATCTAGCATTATAATTGATGCTCCAGCTTCTGCAGCAAGAATTGCATCGTTGAGATTTTCTACCTCCACTTCTATTATTCTGTATCGCTTACGTGCCTTGTGAATCAACTCCACTAGACCCGCAATAGCAAGATGATTATCCTTTATCATTGGCATCTGGTCAAGTGACATTCTATGCCTATTGCCACCTCCAATTTCCACTGCTTCTTTATCGAACAAACGTAATCCTGGCATTGTTTTTCTTGTAGAATAGAGTTTTACTTTTGGATTTACTTTCTCAATTTTATTAACAAGACGGTTGGTTTGAGTTGCAATCCCACTCATCCTAGATAATAGATTTAGTGCAGTTCTCTCACATGACAGTATGGTATGCGCATAACCTGAAATAATTAGTATTTTCTGATTTGGTTTAATTTTGGAGCCATCTTTTTTTAGAATTTTTACTTTGCTTCCTCTTGAAGTAAAGATGTATTTTGCATATTGTGTACCTGCTACTATTCCTTCCTCTCGTGTAATTATGCTGGCAGAAATTTTTTTTCTTGGCAAAAGATTACTTGTAATGTCTCCTTTTCCAATATCTTCAGCTAAAAAACTGTCAAGTGCTTTTCTTGCACGTATGTGCAATCTAGGTTACCTTGAGAGCATACTTGCCCATTACTGTTATTCCAAGAGTTTTTGCAACTACTGATGTAGCTGGATCAACTATCAGAATAGAACCACGCCAATCCGGTGTCAGATCTGCGGCTTTACAATTAGGGCATATTTTACCTGTTGTTACAAATTTACATTTTCTACAAGCCATTTCTCTTACCATATTAATTTCACTTTGCTTCTATTGTCTTCTTGGCTTTTTCAGCTTGTGGAGCTTTAGGTTTTTCAGATTGTGTGGCTTTAGCTTTTTCAGCTTGAGCATCTGGATGTTTTGCTTTCTTTATCTCTTCTTCTATCCACTCATCGGCGCCAAGGAAAGGTTGTCTGCATGTAATTCCTATCTTCATTGCTGCTGTTTTGCCAAGAGAAACGGCGGTTATTCTTGCGCGAAGAGTAGTGCCAATTTTCATGGTCCTTCCACTTTGGTTAGCAAGTATCATACCAGATTTTACATCGCTTTTTAGGTAATCATCCATAATTTGTGAAAGATGCAACAATGCATCTGTTGCCCCAATTCTTACAAATGCTCCAAAGTCTGTAATTTCAACAATCTCTCCTCTGACAATTTCTTGAAGTTTTGGATAAAATGTCAAAGCTGTAAATTCAACTTTGTGATATGTGCCGCCATCTCCGGAAACAATCTTTCCCATTTTATCTACTTTAGTATCAAGAATCATAATTACATAGCCAAGTTCTGGATTTATCATGCTCTCGTATTTTTCTCTAAGTATGGTAGTTGCTGCCTTTCTGAGAGACTCACCAAACAGTTTGGGGGGAATCCTAACTACATCAGTAAGTGTAGATATAGAAAACATCTAAGAAATTTGATAAAATTTCAATTTATGAATCTTTGGATGATAAAATTGGCCATTTTCGCCTATGTTTAAATATTGTATTGGGATTTTTTTAATTCATGGTATCTGTAGACGACGTTCTTAAGACCCTAAGCACAGTAATTGATCCTGATCTAAAAAAAGACATTGTATCTATGGGAATGATTAAAGATTTAGAAATTAACAACAATGATCTAAAATTCACTCTTGAACTTACAACTCCAGCATGTCCCTTTAATGATCAAATAGAAGAAGATGTTAGAAAAGCAGTAGGCACACTAAATTTAAAACTTGATCTAAAGGTAACTGCCAAAGTAATGGAAGGCCGTGCACTGAGCATGGATGAAATGATGCCTACTGTAAAAAACATCATTGGTGTAGCAAGTGGTAAAGGTGGAGTGGGCAAGACAACAGTTTCAGTTAACCTTGCACTAGCTTTGGCACAAACCGGTGCAAAAGTGGGATTGCTTGATGCAGACATTTACGGTCCCAGTGTTCCTTTGATGCTTGGAATTGGAAAAGCTGTAATGGAAGTTGAAAACAACAAGCTACAGCCAGCTGAATCAAATGGACTCAAAGTAGTTTCATTTGGATTTTTTGCTGAACAAGATCATCAAGCAGCAATTTACAGAGGGCCAATAATCTCAGGAATAGTAAAACAATTCCTTGTTGATACTAATTGGAGCGACTTGGATTATCTTATTGTGGATCTTCCTCCGGGAACTGGAGACATCCCATTAACATTAGCACAAACTATTCCAATTACTGGAATACTTGTAGTTACAACACCACAAGACGTTGCAAGTAACGTTGCAGTAAAGGCATTTGGCATGTTTCAGAAACTAAATGTTCCAATTATAGGTATAATTGAAAATATGAGCTATTTCAAGTGCCCTGACTGTAAAAAAGACCATCATATCTTCGGTAAAGGAGGAGCAAAAAAAATTAGCGAAAAATTTGATATTCCATTCCTCGGTGAGATTCCACTTAATCCTGGAATCATGGAAGGTTCTGATTTAGGAAAGCCCGTTCTTGTGACAGACCCAAAATCTGCTCATGCCTCTGCGTTTACTAGTGTTGCAAAAAACGTTGCAGCAAGATGTAGTATACTGGCAGCTCAATTAAATGAGGAATTAAAGGCCGAAGTAGCTACATAAAAATAGTTTAAAACAAAGATATCTTGTGCATCTTCCAAATAACCTAAGAGATAAACTAAAAAAACCACTAGGATTTTTGATTAAAGATTCTGATGTAACTAAAGAAAATATTTTGAAAAACATACCTGCTGGTTCATTTGTGATTACAGTTGGTGATGCAACTACAGAAAAACTGCTCAAGTATGGGATTGTACCTTCATTACAAATTGTGGACGGTGTAGAAAAGAGAATAAAACGTGACTTGCCATTGGGAATTGTAAAAACCACTTTAAACTGTATTAATCCTCCTGCAGAAATTACAATAGAAAGTTTGAACACAATAAAAAAAGCATTCCAATCTCAAAAACCGATAAGAATTGCTGTTACTGGAGAAGAGGATTTGTTGGTTTTACCTGTTATAATATTGGCTCCTGAAAACTCGGTGGTTTTGTATGGGCAACCAAACGAAGGACTGGTAATTGTACCAATAAATGTAGAGATGAGAAATAAAGCTAAATCCATAATGGATTCTATGAATTAGTTGCGGTATGCATTTACAAACAAAAAATGCCTTACTAGATATCTATGACGAAATTTGATATCGGAATGATTTTCCTCTTTCCTCTCAGGATAATATTTTTATAATAACATGTGGGGCAAACAGGTTCACATGGTATCGGGGTTTGTGATTCGATAAGAGATCGTCCGGCTGGCCTTAATGTATAATTCGGCAAACTTACGACAAAGGAACGCGTCACATTTATCACAAACAGTGCGTATAGT
>CAZDTF010000077.1:0-6248 GCA_964508325.1 uncultured Nitrosopumilaceae archaeon
GCAGGAAGTACTCGTACTGATTCATTTAATAAAAAACTAGTCAAAATTGCAGCTGCTGGTGCATTGGAGAAGGGTGCAGATGTTACAGTGATTGATCTTCGAGATTTTGCAATGCCACTTTATGATGGAGATTTAGAAAAAAATGATGGACTCTCTCAAAATACACGTAAACTTAAAGACTTGATGTTATCGCACCAAGGATTTTTAATTTCATCACCAGAGTATAATAGCTCAATCTCAGGTGTACTAAAAAATACAATTGATTGGACTTCGAGACAAACCCAAGGAGAGGAATCTTTGGCTTGTTACAAGGGCAAAGTTGCAGGAATAATGAGTGCATCACCTGGAGGACTAGGAGGTCTTAGAGGATTGGTTCACATACGTGCAATTCTTGAAAACATCGGTGTACTTGTAATTCCAGATCAGATTGCATTAAGCAAAGCACACGAAGCCTTCTCTACTGACGGAACTTTAAAGGATAAAAAACAAGAGGAACAAATCAAAAAGATTGGTGCTAAAGTTTCTAAATTATTATTAAAGATAACTGCTTGAAATGTCTGATGTTAAAAACAAAATGAATATAAAAATGCCAACAGATATGACAATCGGACCTCCTACATTAAGAGTCAAAGATCTACAAAAGCAATTGTCCTTTTATGAAAATTATTTAGGTTTACAAGTAAACCGAAGATACAAGACAGATGACAATCTGGAAACGGTAGATCTTGGATTCAAAGGAAAGTTTGAAGATTACAAAGAGCCACTTTTAATCCTAAAACACGATCCTGATTCAAAACAAACAATGCATAATTTTGCAGGATTATTTCACTTTGCAATACTTGTACCTGATAGAAAGAATCTCGCATCTGCCTATTCAGCAATTAAAAATTCCAATGTGCATTTTGATGGATTTGCTGATCATCTAGTCAGTGAGTCATTGTACCTACATGACCCTGAGCATAATGGAATAGAGATCTATAGTGACAAACCACGAAACAAATGGCAACATGATGCCATGGGATATGTAATAATAGATACTCTTCCGCTTGATTTAAAATCGCTGTTGTCTGAATTAGATAAAGACAAGAGAGAAAATACAACATTTCCCAATGGAGCTAAAATTGGACACATGCACCTTAGAGTTACAAATCTTCAAAGATCAGTAATGTTTTATCAGAAATTGGGTTTTGATGTCACTTCTGATTGGAGTACAATGGGTGCTAGTTTTCTTGCAGCTGGTGATTATCATCACCATATTGGTCTAAACACTTGGCATAGCTTGGGTGGAAATGTTCATGTGAAAGGTGAGATAGGACTAGATGCTTTTGAGATCATAGTACCAGATAGCTCTTTCATAGAAACACTAGCACAAGAACTTAAAGAACATGTTCAGAGAGTAAATCAGAATGAGTTACTATTATCTGATCCTGATGGAATAATATTCTTAATCAAATCATGTTAGTATCAACTATACTCATAAGTATTTTCTTTACATCAGGCCAATCTGTTTCATCATTCCCACCAGGTCATAAAATAACTTCTCTTCCACAATTTCGTTATTTTTCCAATGAGCAACTGTACAAAACTCAATATGGAATTTCTTGTTTGTAGGAGGAATTATTTTTCCGTCAGATCCTTTCATATGTCCCTTCATCGTGCCTGTAAAGTCTGCCACGGAGCAAGTCCAATCGTCTTGACCAAAAAAGATCTTGTATGGATTATTCACCAAGTGGTTGTCAGGAAAAGTTTTGAAAAATTCAACAGCTTCATCTTTATGAGCACTACGTCCTCTTGTTGGCTCTGGTTGCCCAGGCCAATACACCGCTGTATTATCTGAATGACGTTTGAGGAACGTATCCCAATCTTGAGTATTCCAAGCATTATCCAATGTTTGCATCAGTCGCATATTTTCTTCAACTCCCATTTCGATTACACCTATAATCCTTATCTACAATATAAGAATTTGAGGATTGTGTGATAAATTATGTTTTGATTTTCATGGTATTTTTAATGAGACAGTTCAGCGTAGTGTTATTCTTTCTTGGCTCGTTGCCATTGTAAAAAGGACATGACCATCTTCCCACCAGATTTTATAGGCGATGCGGTACTGAGATGTAGAAGATCTCCTTCAATTTTTACTACACGTGGCTGTGTTTGTCCCGTCCAGTTTGGGAATAACGACACAAACATCGAATGGGTCAGTGTCTGCTTTTTTTCATCAACGTGAAATGCTCCAGAATATGCGATGTACGTCGAAGCTTCTTTTTGATACTCTGTGGGCGACCCATCAAACCAGTCACCAGAAACAAAACTAGTCCGTTCGGAACGCATGAGTTGAGCTGACATATAACCGTCAGGTGTATACATGATTATACCCAAGGGTTTCTCCCCCATAGGATAGGAGATAGGTGATCCGTCCACTGGTTTTTCCACATAGGAGACCAGCGTCCATGCACCGATGAGTTGGTCGCGTAATTTTCTAGTCATAACAATTGTTTTCGTTCCTTTGTTTTAGTGAACATCAAGATGCTTTCTGCATGTCTCCATCTATTGGTAGCATCTGACCAGATATGGATTTGCCTGCATCTGAAGCGAGAAAAACGGCTAGAGATGCTATATCACGTGGATCCACTAGGTTTTTGATAGATTGATTAGCCATCGAAGATTGTTTAACCTCTTCAACTGTCTGACCACTTAGTTTTGCACGACCTTCAAAAACTTTTTGCAATCGTTGACCATCAACAGCACCAGGCAGAATGGCATTGACTCGTATCCCGTATTCGCCAAGCTCAATGGAGAGGGTCTTTGTAAAACCTATGATCCCCCATTTTGTAGTTGAATAAGGACTTCGGTTGCCGTATCCAAATCTACCTGCAACTGATGACATGTTAATAATTACACCTCCAGAAGATTTTTTCAGATAGGGAATCGCTAGCCGTGTAACATTGAATGTTCCATTTAGGTTTACTTGAACGACTTTCTCCCATTCATCAGGGTCCATTCCCTCTACTGGAGCAGTCGGACCAGAGATACCTGCATTGTTCACGAGTACATCCAAGCCACCTAATGCATTGATACAGGAGGGAACCATATTTTCAATGTCAGATCGTTTTGATAAATCACATACATTTGTCACTACTTCGGGAATCTCTTGCTTCAGGCTCTCCAGATTTGGAACATTGTGATCACAAACAAATACCTTGGCACCTTGTGCTGCAAAAGCCCGTACAATCTCTCGACCAATGCCTGCTGCACCAGCAGTCACCAGAACACGTCGAGTCATAAATCTCCAATCCATTTCGAGATGTACATGTTATACAGCGTACACGTGTTGACTGAAAAACTTTTGCTAAAAAAGGAAGATACTAACGAGATTCTGATTCCAATTAAAAAATAAACACGAGTAGGTTGGTCATCCATCGGAATTGTTACTAGAATATAAAATAAGGGAACTGAACCATTTGGCAAATTCCCCTCAAGGGCCTTTTTTATTTTGTTTAACCCTATAATTACATTAGACCGCACATGGCTTTGGATGGTAAGACACCAAGCGAAATTTGTGGTATTACAATTCAAGGTGACGACAAGTGGAAAACTTTGATTGAGGGGCTAGCTTATGACAGACTTGATCGATTATGTTTTTTGGGCTATTGCTTATTGTATCGGAATGTTAATGGGTTTTTTCTAAATAGAGTTATTTTTAGACCTCATAATTTCAATAATTCCACCAACGGCAAACCCAACACCAAGTAGATATAGCATGAATATTGTAAAATCAAAACCTTGTTTTACCTCTTTTGGTTCTTCTAACGGGAAATTTTTTGTTAGAAATTCGTATTCGTGTGGCAGTAATAAAGCTCCAATAAAACAAGCTACGGCTACTATAAAGCAAGCTTTCCAATTTACCATTATTCGATCAATTTCCTATCCTAGAATCGAAGAAGAACGCCTAAGTTGGATTGATCGTAGGATAAGTATTACGCTAGTCACGATAGCTATCAACAACCAAAATATTGAATTACCAAGTTTCAATTCATGTTTTGCAGAACTGGTTAAATTAATTACAAGAAGTACGATTGATACCGTCAAAATAGATAACCCGAATAAAATCTGTTTAGTTATTTGTTTAATCAACATTCGATCAACCTTATACTATGTCTTAAGTTCTGTTGGTTTGCTGGTGGATCAAAAGAATTGCAAATATAGTTAAGAAATTAAAGAGAATCGAAAATGAATAGGAAGGTCAACAGGTGAATAGTGATGAAAGTACAGATAAAATCACGTGAAATACGTCTAACGAAAAAAGGTAAACTGAGTGATAAAGAAATAGAACTAGAGTTAGAAAAAATGTTTAATCAACTAGACTCTGATAAAGGCAAGACTCATGACGTCAAGTTACCAAAAGCAAAGCAAAATCAACCGTAACTATACATCCAAAATCTGACATCAAAAAACCAACCGAAACTTTACAACTTGTTTGTATCAAGCATTTGACCCTCTAACTATCCAGTGTAGAATTACTTATTACAAACCGATACGATACCGATAAAACAAACATTCACAAATCTTTGTTTTAAAATATTCCGAATTTGCTTGATTCCATCTCTTCTTTGATGGCTAGCTTGATCTTTAGATTCTTCTGAGTGATCTTCTCGGTAAGCCAAGCCAAAACTTTCTTTTCAAGGCCATTTCCTTTAATTCTTTCAAAATCAGGACCAATTTGCACTAAAATCCTTCTTACTAGTTACTTGTTAACGCATACCACATAAAAATGCCAACCAAAAGCAAACTCAGAATCCGTGACAATAAACTCGTTTTCTCCATGAACCATCTGCTCCAAATTACTCAGGGTAGAAATTATTGCCTTGCTGGTGTTATCATAATCAATTGCAGATACGTTGATGTTTATTCTCTCGTCCAACAAATAATCTATACATCAATTCTAAATAAAAGCTTGACTGATTATTTGTTCATCTATATTTGGTCTTCATTTAACAAATATTCCACATCTATGTCAAAGTACGTCCTTAGTATACTGATGTAGTTTTTTATGGGTTGTGGTACTTCACGTCCACATGCAACTCCAAGATTTTTTGCGTTTATCCAGATGACAAGAGACTGTAATATGGTAAGAAAGCGATCGTTTTCAGCCTCTGGTGAACCTATTGCCTTGGTATATCTTTCTGCAAACTCCCATGCAACTACAAAATCCACACAGTCTGTTCCAAATACAGCAAGAAGCTGTTCTTGCAAGCTAGACGCTTTCTTAAAGGGTACCACATTCAAGATGTAAGGAAAATCTACCTTGTCTGGTAGAGAGTCTGGAAGCGGTCCCCAGATAGTTATTATTTTACATCCTTGTTTTAGATTGGAAAATTTTGGCATCATTTTCTCAATTATGTTTTGATCTGAAAACCAAAAAAGAATTACAGTAGCATCATTGATATCCGATTCTATAATATCATGACATTGTAAAACTCCATTTGAAATTTTCTTTTCTTCTAGTAATTTTTTTGCCAAAGAAATTTTTTCTTTATCGTTGTCTATTCCTACAGCTTTTTTTACGCCAAATTCCTCCAAAGCTATTGCTATTCCCTTTCCATTTCCGCATCCTAGGTGATAAAACACATCATTTTTGTTTAATTGAGCAAATCGAAATATCTCTCTGAAGGCATTATCTGGAAGCTGTACATCCTGACCTGAGATAATTGATTGCGGTAACGATGCTAGATATTCCTCTATCTTCACAATTGATTGAATTATGTTACTAAATTTATTCCCTTATTCTTTCAAGAGCAGATACAGCTTGCCATAACGTGACTCGTACATAGGACGGCATGTTAGGATCTTGTGTTATATCATCAAGAGTGCTTGTCGCATTTGCAGCCCTTACAGAAACAGAGTAATCCTGTTTTTTAAGCTCCACTATCAAGTCAGATATGCTCTTCTTAATATTTTTTGGAGTAGAAGGGTTTGAAGCTATTTCCTCAAGCGTTGTAATGGCCGCATTGAGAGTTTCTGTGTTTTGGGATTTTTTGTCGACCATTGTATCATCAACGCTAACCTAATTGACTTGATTTTATAAAGTTTGCACTTAGAGTTCTAAAAACACATTTTCAGATTCTATGATCACTTTGTATGAATTCAAATCTTTTATCTTTGCTGGGAATGCATGAAGCTTTCCGGTCTTACAATCAAACTTTGCACCTTGCCAGCCCAATGTCAAAACGGGGCCTTCACAAGTTCCT
>CAZDTF010000078.1:0-6081 GCA_964508325.1 uncultured Nitrosopumilaceae archaeon
AAAAGTCTTTTTGGCTCTTTGTGATAATGTCACAAGTTCTTCATCCAATAGAACAAAAGCTTCTCAAATCATTACTTGAAAAACAAAACTTAACACCAGAAGATCTTTGTGAAAAAACACAACTGTCTATAGATCAAGTGAGACGTGGCATTGAGTGGCTTAAATTCAAAGAGCTGGCTCAAGTTACTGAATCGGAGAAAAATTTTGTTGCACTAGGAAAGATGGGAAATGATGCGCTTGAGAAGGGATTGCCAGAACGACAACTTGTTAATTACCTCAAATCAATAGATGGTTTTTCTTGCGAAATGAGTCAAGCAAAAACTCAACTAAAAAATGAATTTAATCCTGCTATTGCAAACGCAAAAAAAATTGGCTGGATAGAAATTTATGAAAATAGAATTTTACTTAAAGGGTATCATGATACTACGCCTGAAGAAAGAATACTCAAATTAATCGCTTCAAAAAGTCCTGCACTATCTTTGGTAGATGAATTAGGAGATAAGAGTGCACTTGACTCACTGAAAAAAAGACCTGAATTTCTCACCTTTACTTCAACAAAGTATGTTACAGTAAATCTTACTGAAAAAGGAATAGAAACAGCAAAGAACGTATCAGGGGATGCTGCTAATGTTCTTGTAAGAGCAATTGATGTAGAATCTGCCGCACCTACAGTTTTTGCCGCGAGATCTCATCCACTTCAAGACGTAATTAATGAGGTAAGAGAAATTTTCATTGGACTAGGATTTACAGAAATTGTTGGTAATCAAACTCAATCAAGCTTTTGGAATTTTGATGCACTTTTTACTCCACAGGATCATCCTGCAAGAGAAATGCAAGACACATTTTACCTTAAGGGGTTACATGCAAAAAATATTGGTACTAAAAATCAAATATCAAATGTATCTCAAGTTCATAAAAAAGGATGGAGATATGATTGGAAACTAGAAGAATCTAAAAGATTAGTTTTACGTACACATACTACATGTGTAACAATAAAAGAGTTGGCAGATAGCAGACCTGAAGAAGCCAGAATATTTTCTATCGGTAGGGTCTTTAGAAATGAAAAAGTCAGCTACAAACACTTGGTTGAGTTTAACCAAGTAGAAGGAGTAGTAGTTGGTCAGAATGTCACATTGAGAGATTTGATGGGATTACAGAGGGAATTTTATTTGAAGATGGGCATGAAAAAAATAAAATTTTGGCCTACTTTCTTTCCTTACACTGAACCATCTTTACAATCAATGGTGTATAATGAAAAGCTTGGAAAATGGGTAGAGCTTTTTGGTATGGGGATTTTTAGACCTGAGGTGACAAATCCACTGGGAATAAAGAATCACGTGCTTGCCTGGGGTGGTGGAATTGAAAGAATTGCAATGCTCAAATATAGTCTTGATGATGTACGTGAACTTTATAACAACAACCTTGGTTGGTTGAGGAACGTGCCAAAATGCCAGTAGTTACTTTGTATTTCCAAAGAATTGAAAATATACTTGGTAAAAAAATATCAAAGGAAAAAATCATTTCAACACTACCTTTTATTGGGTTAGATATTGAAGAAGAAACAACAGATCACATAAATGTTGAGTATAGTCCTAATAGGCCAGATTATTCTACGGATTATGGGATAGTCTCTAGTCTACAAGGTCTTCTTGGGATCAAAACCGGCATGCCGAAATTAAAAATTAAAAAAGGAAAAGATGTCATCATGGTAAACCCATCTGTAAGAAAGATAAGACCATTTGTAACAGCAATAGAGGCAAAAAATGGGAAGCTTGACGATGAAACAATACGACAGCTAATTGTGATGCAAGAGGATCTTCATAATGGAATAGGAAGACGTAGGAAAAAGACATCAATTGGTATACACGATCTCAATAAGATTTCATTTCCGTTGACATATACTACAACCAACAAAAATCACAAATTCATTCCTCTTGAATCATCGCAAGAAATGACAATAGGTGATATTCTTGAGAGAAATGAATCTGGCATAAAATATGGTCATTTACTTGGAAATTCCGAAAAAGTACCGATTATCTTAGATTCAAATGACCATACGATATCTTTTCCACCAATAATAAATTCGGAATTGACAAAGATTTCAACCAACACAAGAAATCTACTAGTAGAAGTTACGGCAATTGAAAAAAATGCTGCCGAAGATACCCTTGCCGTAGTAGCAAATATACTTCAAGATGCGGGTTTTGAACTCTTTTCCATAAAAATTACTGGCGCAAACAATTCTACCCCATTATTGAAACCAAGGAATATGATCCTTGATGCCGAACTAGTAAACAAAATACTTGGGATAAAAATTTCAGTACCCCAAATGATATCAGCACTTAGAAAAAGCAGATTAGACGCAAAAGGCAAAGGTAGAAAAATTATCTGCACTATTCCTAGATATAGGACCGATATTTTTGGAGAAATGGATCTTGTTGAAGAGATAGTCCTTGGATATGGTATAAAAAACCTGGAACCAAAAATTCCCGAATCTGCTTCTGTTGGTCAGAAAAATAAAATCACAATCACACTAGATTCAACAAGTTCAGTAATGATTGGTCTTGGATATTCTGAAGTGATGAATCTTGGTCTTGTTAGCCAGCGTATCTTGTATGATTATACAAAAAAAGATACATCTAAGATTATCTCCGTAAATGATTCTAAAAGTCAGGAACATACTATTCTACGAAATACAATTTTGCCTGGGTTAATTGACACCTTGTCAAGAAATATTCATGAACCCTATCCACAAAAGCTCTTTGAAACTGGTGTGGTATTCCTGAGAAATAACGATGAAATTAAAGAAGAAATTCACCTTGCATGTGTTAGTGCACATAATGATGTTAGCTTTACAGAAATAAAATCAATTTTACAGTCTTTTCTTAAAACCACATTTGGTCTAGGTTGTAGAACTGTCACTTCTTTAAATTCAATGTTTGTAGAAGGAAGAAGCGCAGACGTATTTGTAAATAACAACAAAATTGGCGAAATTGGGGAGATCTCTCCTGAGATAACTGACCATTTCAAGTTGCGCATCCCCATTGCGGGTTTTGAGATAAAACTCACTGATTAATATTAAACAAATAATAAATTATTTTGCCCCAAAAGCACGCAGACGGACTGGTATGATAAAACATGATTTTTGGTCCACCCAGCCGTGCGACATGGGCACCCCGGTGAAAGAACAAGACGAGGGTTGGCTAACGCTACCGATGACTTTTTGTGGGTCAGAACCGGGGAACATTTAACTCAACTTTTATGTAAAAAAATTAAAATAATAAAGCGATTTTTTCATTTTTATCCTGCTCATTTTTGTCTAGTTATAAATAAAGTGATGTTTTTTACATCGGCAAATCGTCAAAACTTCTCATAGATCTATTGATATATTTGCTTTGTATAGGTATTATATGGCAACTGCATATGTGTTAATAAATTGCGAACTTGGTTCTGAAGAATCGATAATCAGCCAGTTAAAAGCAATTCCTGGTGTCAAAGAAGTACATGGTACCTTTGGTGCCTATGATATTTTGGCCAAGATAGAATCGCCAACAGTAGAAGCACTAAGAGAAGTAATAACTTGGAAAATTCGTAAAATCGAAAAGATTCGTTCCACCCTAACGCTGATGGGAATAGAGGGCCAAAGTTAACTCATTCCACTTTTTGTGGATTAAGCAGAAACAATTCATCTTGTGAAATTTGGATTGTTTCAGAATACCACAAACGGTTATTTTTTATTCCTTAGTTGATAATAACGTCTTAAAGCAAAGACCTTTTAATTCTTATTGTAATTTTTGCAAATATGCTTGTACATTTTATTTTTCTTATAAAAGAAGACGATTTAGAAAAAAGATCCTGGGAATTTGAATATATTTCAAAGATGACACAATTTTATAAAAAATGGATTGAAAAGACTTTCTTAAAACAAATAGATGTGCTCTCAGACCAAATGATAGTAAAATCAGGACGCTCTTTTAATTTGGTTAATGTTCCTGCGCTTCTTGAAGATCATAGGAAAAGAGGTGAAGATATTTTTCACTTTTATTTGACATATTTTAGACCATTGTGGACGGATTGTACATGTGAAGGATATTTCGCAGAAAATTTTGGTATGGTCTGGTGGGAGCAAAACACCATAAAAGACGATATTTCCTTTCTCATGGAAAAAAACTGTGTTAAAGTTTCACATGAACTTGCTCATGAGTTTTTAAGACAAGCTGGTTTCAAAAATTACAAGGAACTTGTGCATGATGTTTGGGATAAACACCTTTTTGCATCATTGCCCTTTGAATATTATGATGAAAATTTTGTCAAGTCAGACAAACATCCAATTTTTGCAACGATTGACGTCTCTGACTTTCGGTTATAGTAAAATCACCAGTTCTTTTAATCTTAAAATTTTACATTAAATTAATGCTAAATTGTAGAGGAGAATGTAAAACCAAGTATAAACTATCGCTTGGGAAAACTATCTTTCATTACACAAATGGACAAAAAAGATGTGGGGTTTGTGGTGTCTACTTAAGATGGAATGGATCAAAATGTCCTTGCTGTAGTGCTGTATTGCATGTTCGACCGCGACATTCTAGAGCAAAAGAAAAGTATTATGAAAAAGATGGAATAAAATGGCTGTAAAAGACTATAAGTGGGTCTTTGAAATTTTTTTTATGCCAGAATTCATCTGCCCAGATTGTGGAAAAAAACTATTTCATGAAAATGAAACTACGCTAAATGTTGAAAAACAAGTGCATACAAAATTCTGTTCAGCTAAAAGTTCTCACTAGCACTTTGTTACAGAATATATTCTGTTTTCAAAGCTTGCAGTTTTGAATTCTATCTTATTTTCTGGGTCTTTTCTACGAGCTTTACTTAGTTTTTCCAAATTCACCAATGCTTCTCCATCGAAACCTACTGAGGAACCAAAAACTCCATCTGTCAAAAGATTTCCATGTTCTCCTTTCTTTATGTCATCTACAATTTCATAGAATTTTATTGCCTCTTTTTTGGATATAGGGCCACCAGTTGATTTGTTAAAGCCTACCGCAATATACATCCCGTTATTTTTTACAGCGACTGGTACCTTGTGAACTTTACCAGATGCACCAGGAATTTTCTCATTGAGTAAAATCTCACACTTGTGGAACATGCTTGAGATGTAAGCGAAAAAACGATAATTGGCGTAAAGGCCAGAAGAATCTTCTGCACAATCAACAAAAACTTTGTGAAGCAATTCAAGGGCAGTGTCATTCATGCTTTGCAGACGATCTTCAATCCTGCCCTTCTTAATAAGCGCGGAACTACAATCCTGAGCTACCTTTTCCAAGATAAAATGTGGCAGGTTATAGTTTTTCAGTGTGGACACATATGTGCCAGTCTTGGAACCACCAAAACTTGGAAAATTACTCCGACTCAAAAATAATTACCTCCAGTACATTTTATATTAACTTCAAACAGCCCCATCACTTTTTACTGATATGCTTTTCGCTTATAACTGTTCGCTAAAATAAAAAAATGAAAGATGGTGGGGCCGACCGGAGTTGAACCGGCGACACACGGGTCACTACAGCTCCAAACTGTACATCATCCTTTCGTCAGTGAAGCTAGTTGAACCACTGGAGCCCTTAGCGGTGATCATGTGATCTATCCTGTCGCCATGCCTGGCTAGGCTACGACCCCACGTAATGAACATAAAACCACTCGAATTTTAATTTACTTAACTGCCGAAGACTTATTTGTTATAATTCAATCCAATTATCTAGTGTGATTCGTGGAATTTGTCTCGAAACTATTTCAATTAATTTACTGATAAAGGCTGAGGATGATGAAAAGAGAAAACATTCTCATTTATAGGAAATGAACCTAATTCTGTGTAGGGAAATCTAAAATGGTCAGACCTATTATTCTTTTACTTGGCGCCATACCTGTTTTGGCAGCCATTTTTATCGTAGTACCACAACTCACAAAACCAGAAACTTCAACATCTGCAGTTAACTCTGATGATGTAATTTCAATAGAATATGACAAACAGCATTTAAAGAAAGTATCATTTGGATTGACCGAAAGTCTAGGTGCTGATAAAAC
>CAZDTF010000079.1:0-5911 GCA_964508325.1 uncultured Nitrosopumilaceae archaeon
CCCTAGTGGTCTCCTACAGTAACAAGTGAACGTAAGGCAGTAAAGTTGTAGGTAAGGTCAACTGATCCAATGGTAACTGCAAGTTCAGTTGCAGATTTTGGTCTACGAATTTTTGTACCTACCTTGATCATAGGATGAATATTTACAATTCCTCCTACTATCCCAACAGACATTGGCAATTCGATTTTACCAATCAAATTTCCAGCTTTATCTTTTTTCCATACAGTAAGCGAATTGTATTTTCCTGTTCTTGCTGCATAGGCATGTGCAGCTGCTTCAATAGCTCGTGTGTCTTGACCTGTAGCATGAGCAATGGAAATTATTCCGTTCATGATTCCTTTATTGTGAGTGACAGCTCTGTATGGATCATTTGCTGCAAATTGATATGCTAGTATGATATTGTCAACAGCCTCCTGACCCCCAACTTCTTTCTTATCAAAGATAGCTGTACCTCGTACAAGTCTTTTTGTGGAATAATTTGAAAGTATTCTAAGAATTACTCTTCCTTTCGTTAATTTTTCAATCAAAGGTGCAACTCCTTCGCACATTGTGTTTGTAACATTGGCTCCCATTGCATCTCCAACATCAATTAGAAGCTCAACAATTAACATGGGCCCAGAATCACTGTTTATTTTCTTACATGATACCTTTTTTGCACCCTTTCCCATCTTTGAAAGTGTTTTGCTTTTTGAGTTAGCAAGTTTTAGGATTTCTTTTTCAGATCTCATAATACTTGACATTGCTGATTTTACTTTGACATCGACGATTTGGATTTGTCCTATACTATATGAATCGTCTGCCTCCATTGTAAATCCTCCTTGTTTTTTTGCTATCTTTGCAGCTTTTGAAGCAGCAGCTATAACAGATGGTTCTTCTATTGCCATGGGAATAAGATAGTCTTTTTCGTTTATCCGAAAATTAGTTGCTATTCCAAGTGGAAAAGATATTGTTCCTATAACATTTTCAACCATGTTGTTTGCTTCATTAAATGAGATTCCTCCTTCATTCTTTAAGATCTCAATTTCTTCCTTTGAAAGACCGGAAAAGGAGGCTACTTTTTTTATCCGTTCTTCTCTGGTTTTTTCATGAAATTTAGGGATGGAGGAATCTGTCAATTTATTTTACTATCCTCAATAGCTTATCATCTGTCTTGTCTGGAAATCCTCTTCCGTCTGTATTACCTGTAAGAATGTAAAGATAACCATCAGGTCCCATATTGACATCACGAATTCTCCCCAAACCATCCAATATGATTTTTTGTGACGTAATTGTGCCATTTTCTATTGTCAATTGATATAGATTTGTTCCACGTAGGGTAGCCATTATTAGGCTATTTCCAAGATCCAGTTTACCAGAAGAATAATACACAATTCCTCCTGGTTCTAAGCTTGGATTATAACAAACTAATGCATCTATGAATTCTTTAGATCCTGAACATTCCTGTGTAGGCCAGCCATAGTTTTGTCCAGGTTTTATAAGATTAATTTCATCATTTTTAGTAGGGCCTTGCTCTGTTTCGTATAGATTACCATAATTGTCCCACGTCAAACCCTGAGGATTTCTATGTCCGTATGAAAAAACCAGAGAACCTGTTATTGGATTATCTGATGGGATAGAACCATCATCGTTTAATCTTAAAATTTTTCCAGCAAGCGATTTAAGATCTTGAGCGGCATCCTGATTTGTTGCGTCACCGGTACCTATATACAACTTTTTATCAGGACCAAATTTTATAACACCCCCATCATCAAATTCTGCACCAGGAATTTTATCTAAAATAACCTGTGCGTCAGAGAGTTTGTCATTTAATACAGTTATCCTAAGAACCTTATTCCAAAGATTGTCTCCCTCTTGATATGTGTAATATACATAGAGATAATGGTTTTTCAAAAAATCTGGATGTAATGCTAGCCCAAGCAAACCACCATCCGTAACGTCTGCTACTTTCAGGTCTGCAAGAGGTTCTTGCATCAAAACTCCGGTATCTATTACTCTTATTTTCCCTACCTTTTCAGTAAAAAAAATTTTATCTCCTGCAAAATCCAAAGACCAAGGTTTTTGCAAGTTTGTTGCAACAACATGTACAGCCTCTGTTCCAATAGGACTAGCAGTTGGTTTTGGTATTATAACAGAATTAGATGGTGAAGTTAAAATTATAATGGAAGCTGCAACTGCAGCGATAATTCCCACTATCCTAATTTTTTTATCCACATGTCTGACACTTTACAAATCCTATTAATTATTTCTAAAATTACATAAAGCGTATATATCACCCTCAAACTTCTTTTCAGTTAGCGGGGTGGGGAAGCCAGACTGCTTGGGCAAAGTCATCCCGGCGGGCTCATAATCACAACTGATGAGAAACCCGCAAATCAGTAGTTCAAATCTACTCCCCGCTATTTTCTTGGTGATTCTTAAAAATTTGATTGGATTAGCATTGTAATTTTCTTGCATTGATTTTAATTTCAATTTTTTGATTTCGTGTTTGTCCAGACCTAAAGACATGAAACCATTTTTTTGAGTGGTCAAACACGAAATTATTATTTAATTTTCCAATTCTTTGCATTGGTCTAGTCAAATGTCTGTGTGCAGAAAGAGTAGGTACATAAAGTCTGCATTCAATTTCTCTTGGGATTTCCTCAAATATTTTATTTGGGAACGTTTTGGCACATTTTACACATTCAAAATTTTGATTTTTGCCCTTAGATTTCGTTCTTTTATTACAGTTATAACAAAGAGGGTTAACTGATTTGATGTTTTTTTCCAACCTCAAAACTTCAAGAAACTCTACATTTAGAATTCTTTGATGGACTTTTGTTGCTTTTCGTACTCCGCCGCCAATCTTAATCTCGTCTCCTTTGATCAATTTTGAAACAATCTTGGTCAATCCTGTTGGTTTGTATACTGCACATTTGATTTGCTGATCGTCTTTTGTTATGGAAAAAAATACATGTCCTCCTACTTCCACTTTAGGTGCATCAGAAACCTTTCCAGTAATATAACCAGATGAGAATGGTTTCAAATTATGAACATCAATTTCGTTTTTTAGGTGATCTCCTGTACCTTGATTCGTTCTAAATACCATATAACCATGGAATTTTTCAGGAGAACGGATTAATGATTTGCCACGAATTACAGAATCAATATCCTCGCCACGAATACCAAAAAAAACTGGGTCTGGCCCATGTGGAGCAATCAAGATCCTATTTTTTTCTTCATCAAAACTGTTAAATGTTTTTGGGTATGTCTTGTTTTGCATTTTCTTTACACTCTCTTTGAAAATTTCTCTTTTTTTTCCAAAGTTAGATTCATCCCTATAACTAATTAATTCAAAAGTGTAATCGTCAAAAGCATATCCAATTGCACCTATAGCTCCAACCAAGCCTTGACCATTACCAAGATAAAACGATTCTAGTCCATTTTTTGAAACAAATTTTTTTGCCTTGTTTCTATTAATTAAACTGCGTAATGCACGATACCCAAATTCAGTAAACTGGGCTGGAATTTTTTCATTTTGATAAAAAACAAGACCTGGATTTGCACCTTCTTTTATTGCGGAATATTTCTTGATAAACTGAATAATATTTTTTTTAATAGATGTTGGGTTATCGGTTTTAATCTTTAATGCTACAGCACCATTTCCGCGAGTCTTCCAAGGTATGTTAGGATTAAATCTAATTAGATATGGATAATCCAAAAACTTGACTCGTTCTTTTTTGAGATATTCAACGATCTTGTATGCAAGAAACGTTGTACACATGCCTTCTCTTGAATCAGTGTCATCAAATCCGATGTGAAGTACAGAGTTAATTTTCATCAATAACTGTCATCGTGAGTGTGGAACGCACATTTTTGAGTTGCCTTATGTTATTTGAGATGGTTTTTTTAAGTATCTCGCTATTTGGAGCCTCAATTTTTACTACTAGATCATAGGCACCATAAAGAACGTAAACATATTTTACATTTTCAATGCCTTTTAATTGATTTACAAGCTCGTTTTCTGCTCCTAGTTCTGCATTTATCAAAACAAACGCAATTGCCATGTCTTGGTGTGTAGTAGATACAATATTAAATATTGTGTAACGTCGGTTGATTTAAATTAAAAACGAAGGAGATTTAATGCAAATGATAGTAATTAATGAGAAAAGAATTTTTGATGAAATAGAAAAACGAAAACCAGTTTCGGTAGCTTTGAATGGTCCTGATGGATTATTACCAAAAATTCAGAATACTGCATCAAAAATAATGGAGAGATTCGACATACCGGCATATGTCCTTGCTGATACCTGTTTTGGAACATGTGACATGAATACCAATGGAGCCAAGGTTCTGGCAGCAGATATACTATTTCATATCGGTCACACAATAAACTCTACTAATTTTGGGAAAGACATTGTTTTAATAGATGCTTATGACAACGTTTCTTTTGAAAAGGTTGCAAAAAAATGTGCTGCTGAGCTTGTTGGAAAAACCATTTCACTTGTTACCGATAGCCAACATCTGTTAGAGCTTGAAAAAGTAAAAAGAATTCTTGAGGCAGGAGGAGTTATAGTAAAAATTGGAGATGGAAAGGGTCAGTTAAATGATGGCCAGGTTTTTGGATGCGAGTTTTATCCAACATCACAGACAAAAAATAGTGTAGAAGCAAATGTATTTTTAGGTCAAAGCTCTTTTCATGCAGCTGGCATAGCACTTTCTACTGGTAAACCAACTTTCATCCTTGATCCTTATTTTGAAGAGATAAGAGAAGTGACAGAGTTTTCTCAAAAACTGCAAAAAAAAGCAATTCTTTCCATATACAAAGCAATGGAGGGAGAAACCTTTGGAATTATAATTGGTCTCAAGGAAGGTCAATTTTCAAAGTTAACTGCCCTGAAATTTAAAAAGGAGCTTGAAAAAGCTGGAAAAAAAGTCCAACTATTTGCTCTCACAGATATCACTGATGATAAGCTGGGCAATCTGAAGGGAATTGATGCTTTCATTCAGGTCGCATGCCCTAGAATATCAATAGATAACCATTTTCATAAACCAGTCCTTTCGACACCACAAGCAAATGCACTTTTAAAACTCTTAAAAAATGAAAGTATTGATGGATTTTTGCAAATTCCACATTGGCTATAAAAAATTATAGATAACCAGAATGCCAATTATAATTTCATAACCTGTGATTGATTTTTCTTTTCTTAGTAATGATGGAGACAATTCCAAGTGTCGGCCAAGCTGCAAAAACAAGAATAAGTGCGTATACAAACAAACGTAGAATTTCACTAACATTACTGTAGGTTATTTCATGATTTTGCCATGTCAACTTTCCCTCCAAGGTGCCAAAAAACCATAAAATTGAAATTGCAGGAACAATTGTTACAATTGTCATTACTAATAATACTTTAACAACGGTAAGAAGAGTCTTATCCATTTTTTGTCTATTTTTATTTTCTCCAAAAAATTTAACATTAGTATTTTTATTCAACTTTTGCATCTCTATAAAATCATCTAATTCATTTGATAAGTTAGGTTGTTCAACTTGAGATGTTGTTAATTCAAATTTTGATTTGTTGTGGAAGTTACTTTCGAGTCTTTCAATCCGTTCTAGTATATTTTCCAATTTTTTTCGAACTTCTAACATAGTTACTTGTATATCTGATTGAACCAGCATTTCGGATTTATTTAAAAATAATGAGGTTTGTTGTTCTTGTCTTGATCTAGTACTATAATCCTGAAGATTTTCAGTAACTACGATATTTTGATTTTTATTGTTTTTGAATACGTTTTCGGTCTCATTTTTTAAGGAGGTCATTTTTTTAGTTTGCCTTGAAATTCGTGCTTGAAGATATTCTTGATCACATAGATAAAGAGGTTTATCTTCTTTGAGCGAATCTAAAATAAATTGTAATCTTCTAGTTTCACCTAT
>CAZDTF010000080.1:0-5875 GCA_964508325.1 uncultured Nitrosopumilaceae archaeon
GCAAACGGGCAGATATCAGATGATGAGTTTGTCAAAGGTATACAGTACCTTATTCAACAAGGAATTATCAAAGTGTAATTTTTTAATCAGATTATTTCCAAAAATGTTAATTATACCTTTAGCTTTGGACCCGTCCCAAGTGCATGATTTTTCTGTTATGGAAAAATTATAACAAAAGGCTCAGGCACGTAAATCCTGGATCTTCCTGTTCTGGCGTTTTAGTGCTTCCATGTATTTGTCTTTGAATATGTTTTCTTCTATTTCAAACTCGGATTCTGGCATATAGTTATTTCCACAAATGGAAATAAGTAACTTGGTGTGTCTTGTAGGGAAATTACAAAAAAACCACGCTCAAACTCGTCTTTTATCACAGACTTAAGAAAAATCATCTACGAAGACTATCTTTGGCTTTAGATATGTGAGAATCTACACTAGGTAACAATGTGCCCCAATTCTTTATAACTACTTTAAAGTAGTTAGGCATGAAATGAATCCTTCGGACCTAATCAAGAATAAAGGTCTGCTTGCCATAATCATCGGTGTAGCAGTTTTTGCTACGATAGGATTATCGGCAGTATATGCAGCGACAGGTTCTAATTCTACACAAAGCCAGCAATCACCGCAAATCCAAGGTTCCATAAACCTTCAACAGACTCTGATGTCTAGTGTAAAGATTCCGTTTTCCACTGCCGAACAAACAGCAGTATCAACAGTAACCAATGGTAAAATCATTGGAGGATTTCTGACTGTAGTACAGGGATCTGTGGTATACAGCTTCAAAGTCATTGACGACAAAAACTTGGCCTATTCCGTAATTGTAGATGCAGGAGACGGCAAGGTATTGTACACATCACAAGGCAATACGATGAATTTTGGAGGATTTGGAATGGGATGTCATAAGGGTGGACATGGAGAATGGAACAAACAAACTCCATCTGGGAACACAAGCCCGTCATCTGGGAACACAAACCCTACATCTGACAACACAGGCCTATCAACCTGATCACAAGTGTGACTCCAAGAATTTTTCTCTATTTTATTATTAACATACATTCAAAATCAGTGTTATCTAGTCTAAATTAATTTCCGTTTCAATTTAGATTTTAGAAAACACGATTAGGATTCTGGTCATATCAAAAACTAACAAGATTAGACAAATTGTAATATTTTGTGACATAGTTTTGAAACTGGCCCTTAAATACCAAATATTCAATAACTGGCAGAAATGCCATACGAAGAAATCTATCTTCAAAGACTAAAAGAAGAGGATCCTGAAGAATACCTAAAAATTAGTAAGGAGAATAAAAAGAAGTCATAATTATAAAATAATCAATCGAGAACATTTTTTAATAGTTTTCATTCCTATTATTCTTGTTGGAGATACCTCAACGATGCCCCATATGTAGAAAAAAGTTTTCAGAACATTCTGAGTTGCAAAATAAAATATGCAAAGTTATAACAATAAAAGAATTTGAGGCATACTGCCCAGGATTTGATGTACAGTATAGACCGTCATTTGAGATAGATTAATTTTGTATAAATTTTTTCAAACAAATTGTGACTGAATTCAAAATTTGTTACAGATCAATTGTAGCAAAAATTGCGGTCTATATGACAAGACGAACAGAGGGGACTAACTACAATCAAGGATCATAGACCGCAATAAAAAAACACCTGGCAACTTATCTAAGGATTTTGTATGGTTTCTATATTGCAATTGAAATAATATGATTTTGTATTTGGATCATTATTTCTTGTAAAAATTTTCATAAAACATATAGAATTTAAATTATGACACTTGATTTTGCGCAGCTTTTCCTAGTATAAAGTCTTACAGGATTCAAACTTTCAATAGGTGCAGACCTGTGAGAGTCTGAACTAGAATAGAAGGTATTAATTCAAAAATCAAGAAAATCAACTTGTAAGGTAAGGTCCCTGAATCCTAAAGGATCTCCAAAATTATAACAAATTTTTAGCTCGTATGTAGCTAGATTATACTTCCCTATAATTTATCAACAACTAGCCGATACTCATTTTGGTGGACGCAGATATTAATCAGTCAAGAAGAGGCCTCGTTTCTTTGGCTATAGAAACAGTATTGCGTGGAATAGGTAAATCTACCTTTGCCGAAGTAACCCGCAAACTATACAAAGATTACAGATGTTATCTTCCTGATTGTTATGAGAATCCAGAATATCTAAAAAGAATTCTACAAGATCTGTATGGTAGAAGTTCTGGTTCTATAATAGAATCCATAAAAAACAGTTTGAAAGATTTGGAAACACAAAAGGGAATAGACGCCTTCATTGCAGGTATTAGTGTTTAAAATTTGGAGACCAGTGTACAAAAATTAAGATCAAACAAATTCATGATCTTGTCTTTAGTTGCAACGGGACTTGCGATGCTTGTAGCAGAATCAATTGGCAAAGAAACCGCAGTCGTGTTTGGGAATTGGATCTTCCTTCCCATACCAGGTGTCTTGGTCGTTTTGTCCATTATAGCTGCAAAAAGAGAGGGCATAGCTGGAAGTCATGGCAAAGCATGGATCTGTTTTGCAGTATTTTCAGCAATGTGGTTTATTGCAGAGCAGATATGGATGATCCTAGAGCTTTTCTATAACCAAAGACCGTTTCCTTCAATTGCTGATTTTTTTTACATCGCAGGATACCCTGCATATTTCATATTTGCAATATTATACCTACAACCTGTAAAAAACTCCATCACTAAAAAGATGATTGTTGCATCTTCGTTAGTTGTAGGAGCAGTACTAGTGCCAAACCTGTACATGGCATTTGAGAACAATTCTGGCGAAGATCAGTTTTCAGTAGCCTTGGGAGTATTTTATCCAGTGGCAGATGCTATCGTACTAGCACCAGCTCTTGTTGGGGTGATTTTGTTTTTTGGAGGTAGAGTAAATTTTCTTTGGTCTTTAATGCTCCTAGGTATAATAATTGAGGTAGTAGCTGATACAGGATTTCAATATTATTCGCTTGACAACTCATACTATACAGGGCATCCTGTGGACATTTTGTTCTTGTGGACGTATATTATTTTCTCATTTGGTGTATATGATCACATCAAGATTTTCAAGACAAGACAAGAATCGCTTTCAGATAAGGAAAGTCTAAGATAGCGCAGATAATTTTTCAGTCAGAAGTGGGCCTTACAGTTTTTGAACTAACAGTTGATACGAGTCCAAGAGACTTTGTAAAGAAAATTCGATACAAAATGTACAGTAAGCTTATCGGAGTAGCTACAAAACTCCTTTCCCAATTTTTTAATTTTTTTGTAGATCCGTTTTTGTTACTGAAAGAATCTTATATTCAAGCATACTTATTGGCAAATAATGAGCAACCGACTGGAGGAGGTAAAAAGCGGTAATCACATAATTGCAATTTATAAAGACCAAGAAACAAAATTTGATGAAGCCTTCAAATTCCTCAAGATCGGTTTAGACAACAATGAAATGATAATGATAATTACTGACAGCATATCAAAAGATAAAATACGCAGAAAAATGGAAAATGATTGGAATGTTAAAACAGGGCTTTTAGAATCAAGCAACATCATTAACATAAAAACAACACAAGAATGGTACTATTCACATGGTTTTCCTGATCCTTTCAAGATCAAAGCATTTTGGTTTGCAATGACTGAGATTGCAAGAATTAGAGGTAAGAATGGTTTACGAGTATTTGCAGATACTCATGATTTTTTTGAAAAGGGATTTGGTAATGATCTCATAAATTACGAATCAACCTTAGATTCTAACTTTGATTTTCAATTTACAGTAATATGTGCTTATGATACAAAAGATGTACAAGGTTTATCCCAATCCCAGCGTGAGATTTTAGTTTCACATCATAATCGAGTTTGGAAGGATTCAAAATAGATGTAATGTTACCTTCTAAATTCCTTAGATGTCTACATTCAAAAAGATGAGGATAATATTCAGACAGTTGGAGCATGGGTTACTGATACACCCCATGGATGGAACTAGATTCATCCGGCCTGGAAGGTAACTTTACTAAAATAGGTTCACTCTACATGAAAAATAATTATGACACCGGAGAGGACCAGAGCCATTCCTGCAAACAGCTTTACCTGAGTCAGTTTATTTGCAAGTTTGCTGCGTAATCTGCTTCCAACCACGAACATCAATACTGTTGAGATTGCTATGGACATGGCCAAAGACAGCGATGTCTCAATTATGTGATTGGTCAATACAAACGGCACAAGAATTGCAAGAATTTCAAGCGATTCTGCAAAGATCATGGTAAATGATGCAAGAGATTTTGTTACTGATGTCTGTTCACTCTTGGATTCATCATTCATGATACCCATTTTTACCAACCAGAACCTTACCATCCAGAAACCACCCAGGCCGGTCAAAAACAGACCGCTTCCAGTTACGACATATTCAGAGTACTGTTTGATATTTGGTATGCCGTAAAAAATTAGAAATAGGAGTATGAATGCCACGGTGACGGAAGCAGCAAGTAACCCGTAAAATACGTTCCTCTTTCCAAATGCAATCTGGTAAATTACTAGAACAAGCGAATCCTATGATCTCAGTTGTTAATGCATAAAGTGCTGCTGCAAATATGACAAAATCAAATACCATCAATTTCGACTTGTACTAGTCCGATATATGATATTCATATTTTCCCAAGAACGTGTTATATCCTTTTGGAATGACGACTATGGCAAATCTTACAAGTTCCAAGGCAATACTGTTCTAGTTTGGCATAAATCGCAATCTAGTCTTTGTTGATATTCCAATTATTGATACTATCGCAATTATCAGTATTAAAGCCGCAACGGAACCAAACTCTGGCGTTGCTTGGGTGCTCATTTGGTCAATAAATGTAGAAAACGCGGATGCAGGCTGAGGTCCAACAACCTCTTGCATTGTTCCAGTTGAACCAAGAACGAAAAATGTTGGCGTTCCTTGAACTCCCTGAGAAGTACCAATATTCTTGTTATGTGATACTCTATCGGCATACTTGCCAGAATCAAGACAAGAGTTGAATTGAGATGTGTCAAGACCAAGTGTTCCTGCAATGGACTTAAGGTTACTTGCACTAGCCCATCCACTCTGAACACCTTGCTGATTAGTATACAAATAATCATGATATTCCCAGTACTTGCCTTGATCACCTGCGCAATAGGCAGCTTGTGCTGCTACGGTAGAGTCAGGACCCAAGAATGGAAAATCTACAAAGTATAGTTTTGCCTTGTTTGTATCAATGTAATTTGCCTTTATGGTGGGTTCTTCGTTCTTAAACCAAGCATCACATTTTGGACACTGGTAATCGCCAAATTCAACGATTGTTACGGGCGCACTTGATGAACCAAGTACCGGTGAAGCCATAGATACGTCAATACTACCACTTGTCATCATCATGCTCTCTCCTTTCATCATAGTACTGTTGGTGCCCCATCCAGCTGACATGTTTCCACCATGCATCATGGCACCTGTTGACATGTTTTCCTTCATCATAGATTGATTGTTACTTGACCATCCACCAGATGTTGCATTATTCATCATCTTATTTCCCGCCATGTTATCACCATATTGAGCATATGCATAAGAAGTACCTGCAATCAACAAGATAGCACCTAAAACAAATAATCCATGAATTTGTTTCATTATTGCGATGTAGACTGGTTTGTCGGATTTAACTTTTTTTCCAAATCTAAAATGAACAATTTGGAAATATTGTTAAATAATTCATTTGGAATCTATGAAATGGATTGCAAAGACAAGCACTAGGTTTGGTTTTTTCAAAAAAAAGATATCTTGCCTTGTCTGCATTGATATTTGTTGCTCTTCTCATTACACTCTCTATAGTATCTGAATTTATCTTCTTGT
>CAZDTF010000081.1:0-5745 GCA_964508325.1 uncultured Nitrosopumilaceae archaeon
AGTCTACGTAATATTTGTGAATATACCATTTACTATCCTCGTTTACAAAAAATTTCGGTAAAGCTCTTATAAACGTTAGACTCGGAGAAACGCAACCATCAGAGCCTTTTGGGCATGTAATCTATTTTCAGCTTCGTCCCAAACAACTGACTGAGGTCCATCAATTACGGAGCTTGTTACTTCTTGTCCACGTTTCGCTGGAAGACAATGCAAAAAGATTGCATTGTGATCTGCTTTTTTCATGAGATCTGAATTTACCTGAAAATTTGGAAGAAAGTCTTTTGTTCTGTCAGTTGTCTGATGATGAATTGATACAAAGGTATCAGTTACTACTATATCTGCATCTTTTACAGCTGCTACTGCATCATTTAGCAGTTTAATGTCTACCAATTCTCTTGATTCTTTAATTACTTTGGAATCTGGCGCATATCCTTTGGGAGTTGCAATCCTGAGATCAATTCCTGATTTGGCGCATCCATAAATCATCGAATTACAAACGTTGTTGCCGTCTCCAATCCAAGCAAGTTTTAAACCTTCAAGCTTTTTCTTTTTTTCCTTTATTGTCATAAGGTCTGCCAAGATTTGGCACGGATGGAAAGAGTCGGAGAGCCCATTTATTACAGGAATGTTTGAATTTTTTGCAAGAATTTCTATCTCTTCATGTAAATACACCCTAGCCATTATGATGTCAACATATCGCGATAGTGTCTTTGATGTATCTTCAATGGTTTCACCTCGCTTGAGTTGTAACTCATCCGAAGTTAGATTCAGTGCATGTCCCCCTAGTTGAAACATCCCAGTTTCAAAGCTTACACGTGTACGAGTAGATGGTTTTTGAAATATCATTGCAAGTGTTTTATTTTTCAAAAGCGGTTTGCAAATTCCTCTCTTGAGATCCTTTTTGAGTTTTATTGCATTATCTATTATTCCTACTAGTTCGTTTTTACTAAGTTCGTTTAGTGTTAACAGGTTTTTAGTTTTTAACTTCATTTCCTTTCCCATCCAAATAATGAACGCTTCTTTTTAGGTTTAACATCTTCTTGTTCCATTGTTTCCTCTTCTTTTGAAGCTTCTTCAATTTTTGGTCTACCTTGTGAAATCCATTTGTTGATTCTAGCAGCTAATTCTTTAGCTTCTTTATCATTTTCCGGCGGTGGTACATCAAATATATCCGAAAATTTTTCGATGTCCCTTGTTGCAATTCCAGTGAAAGGATCATTTTCGACCTGAATTTTCTCTTGTTTGGTAACCTCTCGTGGTTCTGGTTTTGGTTGTTCAATTTTTTCTGATGATTTTGTAATATATTTTGTTTCTATTTGCTGTTCAATCTTTGTTTCTTCTTCGATCTTTTTTACTTGTACAGGTTTAACTTCTTGTTTTGGTTCTAGTTTGATTTCTTGTTTTAATTCTACTTTAATTTCTGGTTCTATTTGTTCAGTTTTTTCTTGTTCTGGAATCCCTTGAACTTTGGCGCTCTTGAAATCAGGTTGTGTTTGCACATATATGACTTCTTCTGAACCAAATAGTGATTCCAAAAACGAGTCCTTGTCAAAGGATTTCAAGTCTTTGTACTCTTGTCCTATCCCAAGATACAAAATTGGAGTTGATGTTACCTTCACTATGGATATTGCTGCTCCCCCCCGTGCATCAGCATCGCTTTTTGTTAGTATAGAACCATCAAACTTGGTGTATTGATGGAATTCACGGGCTTGATTTACAGTGTCGTTACCTGCAAGTGAGTCACCTACAAATAATTTCAAATCAGGATTTACCACTTTGTTAATCTTCGAGATCTGATCCATGAGATTCTTGCTTGTCTGCATTCTTCCAGCAGTATCAATTAAGATGCAATCAATCTTGTGAGATTTAGCATAAAGTACAGCATCGCGTGCAACAGCAGCTGGATCAGACCCATAATTTTGTGCAATGATTTTCAGATTTAGCCTCCTAGCATGTTCTGTTATCTGTTCTATTGCTCCTGCTCGATAAGTATCTGCAGCAGCAATCACAACAGAGAACTTGTTTTCTCGTAAAAGATATGCAACCTTTGCTACAGTTGTAGTTTTACCAGTTCCATTAATTCCCATAAATGATATGATATAAGGTTCACCAGTACTCTTTTTCTTTTGAATGTTGGATAGTATGTTAATTTTCCCTGCTGAATCAAACATGTTTGAAATGTGTTGTCTTAGGTTTTGTTTTACGGTGTTTGCTATTTGTTCTTTTTCTACAGTAGCTCCAATCAGTTTTTGTTTTAAATCATCTTTAAGTGAATCAATTACTTCGGTTGCAACATCAGATTCGAGCAGTGCAACTTCAAGCTCAAAGAGAACCTCATCAATGTCTTTCTCCTTTAGTTCTTTTTGCCCGAGGCTCTTTACTGCAGAAGAAAACGCGTTCCTTAGTTTTTCAAACATATATTTTGCCTTTACTTATTACTTTGACTTGTTTGTAATAGACGATTCATTTCTCGTTGGCCATGTTCAAGTCTTGCTGCAACTTCATGTTTTTGGCCAGATAATTGTTGTAGTACTATTTCCAGTTCCTTAATCCTTTCTTCAACATAATTAATTGCAGAATTTTTATCTTGTTCAATGGAAGCACCAGCTCCAATGTGTACAACCAATTTTTCATTTGGTAGTATTGTTGCTTTTACATATGCGCCCATGCCTACTGGGACAAGAGTTTCAAGTTGTGTATCATCTAGTGCTTTCATCGATTCTATTGCACCTGTTGCTTCCTGTAAAAGTTTAAGGACAGAGTCTTCTTTTTGTAGCAAGTCTGCCATGTAAGCTTCAAGTGTTTGCATCTGTTGTAGCAATGCTTGGGCTTGTTCTTCACTCATTTGCAAAAATTTCTCTTTCCCGCCTATAAATGCATTCTCCAATTAAAACAAAAAAAAGAAGAGATTATACTTTTGAAAGTCTCTTTTCTACTTCGTCCCAGTTCACTATGTTCCACCATGCGGCTATGTAATCTGGACGTTTGTTCTGATATTTCAGATAGTAGGCATGCTCCCATACATCTAGTCCCAACAAAGGAACCAATCCTTTTGTTCTAGGGCTAGTTTGGTTTGGCATAGTTGTAAATTCAACTTTTTTTGTTGCCGGATTGTAAGCTAGCCAGCCCCATCCACTGCCTTGAATTGCACCAGTATCTTTGGAAAATTTTTCTTTGAATGCATCAAAGCTCCCAAAAACCGATTTTATGGCATCAGATACTTTGCCATCTGGTGTTCCTCCACCATTTTGCTTCATGTTATTCCAAAATAGTGTGTGGTTATCATATCCGCCACCGTGAAAATTTACTGCACCTCTTACATTCTCAGGCACTTTATTTAAGCTTGAGAGCAATTTTGTTAGTTCCATATTTTGCAACTCTAAGCCAAGACTTTCCAAAGCGGCGTTCAGACCGTTTGTATAGGCTTGATGATGTTTAGTGTAGTGAATTTCCATCGTCTTTGAGTCTATGTAAGGTTCTAATGCATCGTATGCATAAGGCAACTTTGGAAGTTCATATTTTACCATGTAATGAACCACACATGTATACAATTTATGGCTTTGGTTGCAAATGTATTTTATCTAACTAAATTCGATGGAAACTGTTGAAGCCTTACAAAATTGTATTTTTTTCCTTTGCAATAATTTTGTGTGTTTTCTTTATTTTATCTAATCTCAAAGATGGTCAATAAATTGAGTTTTTTCTTGAAAAAAACGTGTCACTAATTGGTGCTGAGATTCCAAGGGAGGAAGGATTTGAAGGACAAGGAATAAAAATTGGCGTAATAGATACTGGAATAGATTACAACCATCCTGATCTTCTTGGTTTTGGTCCTAATGGCAAGGTTGTTGGTGGTTACAATTTTATAAATTCTGATGAAAACCCGATTGATACAGTTGGCCATGGTACTGAAGTAGCCGGAGTAATAGCTGCAGATGGAAGTCTTAAGGGTGTAGCGCCAAAGGCAAAGTTATTTGCATACAAGGTTTCATCAAACGGCGAATCTGTCTCATCAGATCTTATCGTGGAGGCAATTCATCGTGCAATTGAGGATAAGGTAAATGTCATTAACATTAGTTTAGGAGTAAACAAAACAAATATCGATATTGACGAGGCTGTCAACGAAGCTGTAAAAAATGGAATCATAGTTGTTGTAGCTGCTGGAAATAATGGTCCAGATGAAGGCACAATTGGAAGCCCAGGGAAAGATCTGGATGCGATAACAGTTGGGGCAACTTATAACAATATTACACAAAGTCTCGTCTCTACATTTGAAATTAGTAAAAATCAATACCAAGTACTTCCTATGTTGGGCACAAAGCCTTTGCCAAAACCAATTGTTGCAAAGATTGTTTTTGGAGGATATGGAAGAGCAAGAGATCTTACTAATGTAAATACCAAAGATTCCATCTTGCTTGTAGAAAGAGGAAGTGATGTCAAAGGCGAAAAGGTCTATTTTTCAGAAAAAGAACAAAATGCTGCACAAAGTGGAGCTAAAGCTCTAATAGTTTACAACAACGAACCTGGAATATTTTTTGGAGAACTTGTCCAAAAAAAATCCAACTCTAGCAATCCAACTTTACCTGTTATATCTATGTCAAGAAGCGATGGGCTTGCATTAAGAAAAATTCTTCAAAATGAAACAATAGGAAAGCTGGATGTATTTAGTCATCCCGATTTCATTGCACCTTTTAGCTCTCGTGGCCCCGTCTCACCATTTTACATAAAACCCGACATTGTGGCACCAGGAGTGTTTGTTAATTCTACACTCATAGATGGAAAATACAATCTAACAAGCGGAACAAGTATTGCGGCACCCCATATTACTGGAGCAGTGGCACTCTTGTTACAAAAAGATCCAACCCTCAAGCCTGACCAAATTGCATCAATTCTTTCTACAACAGCTGATCCCGTTACAGATGCGTATGGAAAAGACGTACCGCTTAATGTTGCTGGAACTGGAAGATTAAATATTACAAAAGCATTTTCTGCTAACTTGGTAATAATTCCACATAGCCTAGTATTTAATCTCTCTTTAGAAAAACCATATCAAACAAGATCACTGCACTTGCAAACAATAAAAGGTTCCTTACCAAATATCCAAACCAAATTTAATTCAGAGCAAAATGATCTAAAATTAGAGACCAACCTTAGAAATGATATTTTGAACATTAAAATCTCAAGCCAAAAAAGCATGCTTGGGGATTTTGACGCAATGCTTGCAATCAATGATGGCAATACAACATATCATGTTCCTGTTTTTGTTCATGTAACAAATGGTACAATTAACACAGTCCAAAACGATGGAATCTTAACTTTTGGTCTCGATTATCCAGGTAGCTGGTCCTATGCAAAAATTTCTGTAATTAAGAAAAATTCAGAACAAATGCAAAGCACATCAATTACTCCACATCAGACCTCATCACTTGCAATCCGTGAATCAGGTGATTACTGGATTCAAGCACAAATTACTACACCACGTGGAGTTGATAATGCATATGATACTATAATGGTAGAAAAATCTTCAGAAAAAACAGGAATCGAATTTTTAGGATCATTTGGAATTCCAGTAAAAGAGATAATCATAATTTCTGGAGTAACTATTGTGGCTGTAATAGTTGGATTTGTGACAAGACGTAATTAATTGTGCAATATCTGTGGTCCAGCATCATGAATTTCTTTTGCAGTATTCCCAACTTTCTTAAAGTCCTAAACAAACATCAGAGCAAGTCTCCTTGCTGAATA
>CAZDTF010000082.1:0-1268 GCA_964508325.1 uncultured Nitrosopumilaceae archaeon
GATGGAGCACGGAAATTCGCCCTCTTCGGCGAATTTTTGTGATACATCACATGGGTTAACTAGGACTTCAGAATTGTATTTTGTAATTTTTTTTGCTACATCTTCAAGATTTTGTCTGGTTCTTGAAACCAACACCACTTTGCTTTTCCGCTTGGCAAACTCTATTGTCGATTCTTCACCAATACCACTTGAAGCCCCGGTAATTACAACTACCTTGTCGGTATAATTCATGAAACAAAATAGAGTCTTTGAAAATAAAGTGGTTTCTATACAGTTTTAGTATTTTTTATGCCTGGATACACAATTTTCATCAAGAATAACCAGCTTATAACAAGACCAACATGATAAGTTGCAATCCTCCAAGCTATTACAATATTCCATTGAAGACTGTTCTTGGATGCCGCAAAGGTTAGGGTATTAAGATGACCAAGATATGCCCAGATTGCAAATTCTGTAAGACCAGACCCTCCAATTGTAACAGGTATGTTCCCTATAGCATTTGAAGCCATGGCGGCCATAAGTGAGTGAAAAAAATCTATAACATAACCAGCACCATTTGCAATTATCATAAATGATAATCCGTAGAATCCCCAAGTAAAGACAGAAATGATAATTGATACAGCAAACGCTTTTTTGACCTGTTTATTATGTAATGTTTCTCTACTCATATCGCAAATCTCTTTCATCCAAATGTTTGTTTTATCAAGAGAGCTTACGATACGTTCCTTTCCTGAACGTTTAGCAAGTTTTGTAGCCCATGAAGGAATTTGAAAAGTTCTTTTAGATGATAAAAAGAATAACGTGGACCACAGACCAGTGACAGGCAGACTTATTGCAACTATTCCAATCCCAATAACATAAGCACCATTCAGAAAAGCGAATGCAGCAGCAGTTAATGCAAAAATTCCAGCTACTAGTACTTCAGTAACAATTTCCATTATCGTGACCCAGGATGCTTTACCAATGGGAATGCCTCTCTTGTTTAACCACATAATCCTAGCCAATTCTCCACCTACAAAAGATGGAGTAGTAGATGTAACAAATTCGCTCCCAATTCTTACTGAAATCGTTTTCCAGTTTTTCTCTATCGGTCCAAGAAATTTTTTTACTAAATAATTGAATTTCAGACCCTGTGTAAACAGCTTACTACACATAGCAACTGCTGCACCAACAAAGGGAAGTAGACCTATTGAAAAAAGAGAATTAAGATTTATGTTAAATGTAACGGAAATTAAAACAAACGGAATTATAATTAATTGAATTTCTAA
>CAZDTF010000082.1:1278-5726 GCA_964508325.1 uncultured Nitrosopumilaceae archaeon
TACTGGAATTGCCAGTATTTTCCAATTCATTGTCTGCATTATTCAGGGATGGAAATATAAGCTGAACATAAAAATAGCTAATAGTCAAAATGAAGGCCATTTTTATTATTGGTACTGCTGGTTCTGGAAAATCATTACTCACAGCCAACTTATTTGATCATTATACAAAGAATAGTAATTTTGTTGGAGTTTTAAATTTGGATCCAGGTGTAGAAAATTTGCCGTATACTTGTGATGTTGATGTTAGAGAATATGTAGATCTTGTCTCAATAATGAGACAATACGATTTGGGTCCCAATGGTGCAATGATAATGGCAAGTGACCTAATTGCATCAAAAATTGATGATCTGCAAAGAGACGTTGATAATGTTAATCCAGATTATCTTATTATTGATACGCCTGGCCAAATAGAACTTTTTGCCTACAGAACAAGTGGTCCCTTCTTTGCTCAGAATTTTAATGTTGAACAAAAAGCTGCAATATTTCTACATGATGGTTCACTTGTGACTACACCAACTAATTTTGTTTCTATGGCACTTCTTGCTTCATCAATCAAACTACGACTAAACCTACCTATAGTTAATGCCTTAACAAAAATTGATCTTATAGAAGATAGGATTAGAGATATTCTAAAATGGTCTTCAAATCTACGCAGTCTTGAAGATGCAATAGCAAAACAGTCTAATGGTGAAAGCTATACCCTTGTAATGAATATTTTAAGAAGTCTTAACTATGGTGGGTTTTCACAAGGATTAATCCCAGTTTCAAACGCAACTGGTGATGGGATGATTAACCTTGAGGCTGCTTTGAGCAGAATTCTTAACTTGGGAGAAGAGGTAGGAGATTAGTGGCTTCTAAAATTGTTGTAAAGGCTCCATCTTCTACTGCAAATCTAGGTCCAGGATTTGATGTTTTTGGACTTGCACTTGACGCATTTTTTGATAAAGTACAACTTGAGAAGGGTGGCAATGGGATTAAAATCCAAAGTTCTGGCTTGATTCCTCTTGTACCAGAAAAAAATTCTGCAGGATTAGTAGTAAAAGAAATGGCAAAAAAATTCAAGATCAAATCTGGCCTTATCTTAAAAATTAAAAAAGGAGTACCAGCAGGCTTTGGAATGGGAAGCAGTGCAGCATCAGCAGCAGCAGCGGCAGTCGCTTTTAATGCATTATTTGATCTCAATCTTGATGCAAAAAGTCTTGTAGAATTTGCTGGATTAGGAGAAAAAGCCAGCGCAGGATCTGTTCATTATGATAATGTTGCAGCTTCTGTTCTTGGTGGGTTTGTCATAGTAAGAACAAATCCGCTTGATATCATAAGAATTGAGCCACCGAAGGATCTTGTACTTTGTGTTGCAATTCCCAAACTCGCTATTCCACCAAAGAAGACTCAAGTTTCTAGGAGTGTTTTACCAAAACAAGTCAAGCTTTTAGATCATGTTCGTAACCTCTCAAACGCTGCTGTAATGACGGCTGGTTTTATGAAGCAAGATACCTTAATGATTGGAAGTTCTGTTAGAGACATAATAGTTGAACCTGCAAGACAACATATGATTCCTGGATTTATTCAAATCAAGGAAAATGCCATACAAGCTGGTGCACTTGGTTTTACCATTAGTGGTGCGGGACCATCTGTTATTGCCTTTGCCTCAAAAACATCAAACATAAAAAAAATCTGCGTTGCCATGGAAGCAGGATTCAAGTCTACAAAAACAAGATGCCAAATAGTTGTATGCAGACCAAGCGAAGGGGCAACAATACTATAATTATTTTTTTTCTATAAACGCTCGCATTCTTTCTTCTCTTTCTTTGCTTGAAAAGCATAATGACCATGAATAGATTTCAAGCTTCAAACCGGTATCTAGATTTGTATCCATTCCTCTGTTAACAAGCATCTTTGAAATGCCAACAGCAAAGCTACTGTTTTTTGTCATATTTCTTGCATATGTTCTTGATTCTGAAATAAGGTTGTCATTTGTAATTATTTTGTTTACCAAACCCATGGCAAGAGCTTCGTCTGCACCGATTATTCGGCCAGTAAATATTAGATCTTTTGCCCTAGCAGGTCCTACAATTCGTAAAAGTCTTTGTGTACCACCCCAGCCAGGACATATGCCTATCGTAACTTCAGGTTGGCCAAGTTGAGCATTTGGTGAGGCAAACCTAATGTCACAGGCAAGACCAAGTTCACAACCACCACCAAGTGCATAACCGTTAATTGCAGCAATGACAGGTTTTTCCAATTTTTCAATCTTATTGAGGACTTCGTGTCCTTTTAGAGCATATTTTTCCGCTTCCGCTGATCCTATCTTACTCATATATTCAATGTCAGCTCCTGCCGAGAAGGCTTTTTGTCCAGCACCGGTAATAATAATTACCTTTGATGAATCTTTTTCTAAATTGTCTAATACCGAGATAAATTCATCCATTATTTCAAGGTTCAATGCATTAAGTTTATCTGGCCGGTTTATTGTGATTAATACAATTTCATCATCTTTTTCAACTTGGAGATATTTTGATGTCATGATAGAAAAATTAGTGTGCTAGAAATTAAACTTTAGATAGTTATTTGATGATAGAAAACGAGTTATAACACAATTTTTACAAAGAAGCTATCTTGATATATTTGGGTCTGCTTTTTGCTGTTCTTGCAGCTATAAGCTGGGGAACTTTTTTTGTACCGATTAGAAAAGTAGGTATCACAAATGTCTGGCAATTACAAGGAGCCACTTCGATAGGCGTTCTACTCTTTGCTATTCCAATTGGTTTTTTCTGGGGTTTTCAAATACAATTAAGCGGTCTTGTAGCGGGAATTATTTGGACTGTGGGTAATATCCTTGCTCTCTATGCAGTTAGACTGATAGGGCTTGCAAGAACATCTCCATTTCTTGCAGGTTTTAGTATTATAGCATCATTTACATGGGGAGTTTTATTTTTTGGTGAAAAATTTGATTCGTTAATTCTTGCATTAATAGCAATAGGATTTCTATTAGGTGGATTACCTTTTGTGTCTAATGGTGGAAAAAATCCATCAATACAAAAAAAAGGATACCTAATAGCAGCAGTAGGAGGTTTGATAGGAGGTTCTTATGTAATTCCAATGCAGGCAACTCATACTCTGCAAACAGGATTTTTTTCATCAAGTTTTTCCATTTTTATGATTGGAATTCCATTGTTTTTCTTTGCAAGGAGATTTATCAAAAAAGAAACAATTGCAGGGATCATTTCTGGAACTCTTTTTAATATTGGTAGTCTATCCGTTTTGGTTGCTATAGGTATGATAGGCATAACAACAGCCTATCCAATTTCTCAAATAGCTACTCTTTTTGCAGTATCTTGGGGAATTTTGTATTTTAAAGAAATAATTCAAAAACGTCTAATCATACGTGTTGGAATGGGTGCTGCCTTGATATTATGTGGCGCAGCATTACTTACAATTGCATAATCAAGCAATTTATTTGGCATAAAACAACTGCCTTCAAATTGAAAAAAGCAATAATAATCTTTAGTGGGGGACTAGATTCTGTTTGCACTGCAATAAATTTACAATCGCAGTTTGAACTTCATGCAATTACTTTTTCATATGGTCAGAAGGCAAATCAGGAAATAAGAATAGCAAAAAAATTTGCAAGAATTTTAAAATTAAAAGAACATAAAATTGTAAATATTGACTTTATGAAAGAACTTTACGAAAAAACAAATGTGCTCACAAATTCAAAAATGAAAATTCCTTCTAAATTTGATTATTCTATTGTAGTTCCAATAAGAAATGCCATTTTTCTTTCAATTGCTTCTGCATGGGCATTTTCAAAAAATGCACAACTAGTAGTATATGGGGCCCATAAGGATGATAAAAGATATCCGGATTGCAGACCATCTTTTAGTAGACTGATCGAACAAGCACTCAACGAGGGTGAAATTGATGGAATAAGGCAAAATCTCAGAAAGAAAATCAAGATATGGACTCCTTTTATGGCTGGCTTGTCAAAAAGTGATCTTCTAAGAATTGGTTATAAAAGACTTGGAGATGAAATCTTCAAAACTTGGAGTTGCTATACTAATTCCAAAATTCATTGTGGAAGCTGTGAATCTTGTAATAACAGGAAGGCCGCATTTCTCAAAGCCAAAATATACGATAAAACAAAATATAGAAACTAATCTACTTAGATTTTTGATAAAATAGGTCTTTTCAAAATAAAAGTTCGTACAATCAGATAATAGAAAAGAAATACTGCACCAATAATTCCCCAAAATACCCAATCAGTCATGTCTTGTGTAATTCCTATTTTTTGAAAATAACCCATAGAATTCATTGAAATTCCAAGAGCAGCCCCTAACACGATAAAGAATTCAATAGCATACCATAGGAATGAGGGAAATGATTCTTTTGGCACGTGTATGTTATTATGAACGCCCATAACTGTTGTAGTTTTGATGTTATTTTTTAGT
>CAZDTF010000083.1:0-5632 GCA_964508325.1 uncultured Nitrosopumilaceae archaeon
CTTTTATTAATTCCTCAATTGAAATAATCGTTACATCGCCAGAGTTTCTATCCCTTATACTCATTTTCTCAGCGTCTACTTCTTTTTCACCGATAACTATAATGAATCTTATCCATTCTGTTTCTGCATCGCGAATACTTCTTCCAACGCTTTCGTTCCTGTCATCAACATCGACTCGGATATCGTTTGTTCCTATTTTTTCCGCTAGTTTTTCACAATAATTCAGAAATTCAGGCTTTACTGGAATGATTCTAACTTGTGTCGGTGCAAGCCATAAAGGAAATTGTGGCTTTCTTCCTTCTCTTGTGTCTTTTGTTGCTTTTTCAAGCAATACGTAAATTACTCTTTCAATAGCGCCACTTGGGGAATTATGCAGTATGATTGGATTTAGCGGTTTATTGTTTTCATCGATAAACTCAATGTTATATCGTTTACCATTTTCAACATCAATCTGATCTGTAGATAGCGCAGATGCTTTACCAAGGTTATCAACATAATTAAATTCCCATTTTAGTACAAAATAGAAAAATCTCTCTTTCCACATTTCAACCAATACTGGTTTTCCGTTCTTTCTTACAATCTCTTCAATTAGCGATTTGTTTTCGTTATAAAATTCCTCAGTAAATCTAATTGCCATTTCAAAATCAGATTCTTCTAGCCCTACACCTTTGATGACTTCTCTTGAGAGATCAAATCTTTTACGAAATTCTTCTTTAGCTTGATTCATATCTTTACACATTGCATGGCAATCTGGCATTGTAAATGCACGTAATCTTCTCAAACCAACAAGTTCACCTGATTGTTCTTTTCTAAAACTGTATCTCGTCAATTCATACAGCTTTAGAGGCATGTTTTTGTAAGATAGCTGCAAATCCTTTGCCATTAGAAATTGTCCAAAACATGCTGCGAATCGTAAAAAAAGTTGTTTACCTTCAGAATTAATGTTATATTGTCTTGCAGGAAATCTATGAAAATAGCTTTCCATGCTAGGATGATGAGAGTCATACATTATTGGTGTCTCAACTTCAAGACCTCCGTATTCCATGACTTTGTCTGTAACATATCGCTCTATCAGAGATTTCATTAATCTGCCATTTGGATAAAATCTCATATTTCCAGAATCAGATGCAGGTTCATAATCAGCAATGGCCATCTTTTTCATTAATTTTACATGTGGCGGAGGTTCATCAACAGATCTTTTTTTTGCAGATTCGTATTTTGCTAAAACCTCAAGATTTGGATGTTTTGCAAAATTAAATTCTTCAATATTTTGCATTTTCCCATCAGTAGCCATGATATACCAATATGATTTTATCTTTGATTCTGCTTTGACAGCATCCGAAGTTGAGTCTTTATCATCTGCAGTAATTGTTTTTGAATTTTCTGCTAAAGGATGACCTTTCACTTGAATTTTGTAAGATTTTGTCCATCCAAATGGCGCCCTTGATGTTTCAAGATCTGTAGCATAGGATTCCATCTCTTTTAAAATTGACAGAGCTGTACTTGGAGATGCAAGTTTTGAGCTAAGATGGGCATATGGATATAACAATAGTCTCTTACATCCAACTTTTTTCATTGATTCAGTGATTTCCGTCATGGCTTTTTTTGCAACAATTGAGTTATCGCCTTCTTCAATTGCTACAAATGCTACTACTACCTCATCTATTTTTTTAGTAGACGGTTCAATTTCTTCAGCAGATTTTATCTCCTTTTTTACAGGCGTAAATTCAATAGTATCACAGTGAAGTTGTAATATGCGCATATTTTGATTCTTTTTTTGTTATTGACTTAAACGTTATGGATTGAATTCTATTCTTATAGACAATAAAATACAGAAATTGTAATAATGGATCGGAAGGGATTTGAACCCTTGACCATTGCGGGATTTTAAATCCATACGCAGTGTGAGTGCGTCATCCTACCAACTAGACTACCGATCCAAGATTGTTTCAACGTTGACGTTATTTAGTCCTTAGATGGTTATGTCAATTTGATGATGGTTTTCTGCTCAACAAGTGTAGGATCATAATTTCCTTTGAATAGAAAATCGCTTAATTTCTGCTACGAGTGGTTGATAATCTTTCCAATTTTCCTTATTAAATTCATCTTTAGTGGTTTCATAAATTTTTGCAGAATTTAAAATTCCTGTCTTCCAATTCGCTATTTCCTTTGTTAGGTCTTTACGAATAAGAATAGGTATTCTTTTCATCTGAGTAATTTTTGCAATCTCATTTCTAACCCTAATTTTGTTTGATCCATCAATCAGAAATGTAATAAGATAATAGTAATCAATGGTCTCGTTCTCTAATTTTTTTATATTATACGCAATTCCATTTATTGTGAGTCTGTGAGCACTTAAATTTGAAATTGAATTAATTATGGCAAATCCAGCATTCGCAAATATTTTTGTCAGACTATATGTATATAACCCATATACCATGAAAATTGCTACTACTACTCCTGAATCTATCAATAAATAAAATTCTAAGGTGCCTGCATCAATTATTTTAATAGTTACTAATCCAAAAAGCAATGTCAAAAATGCACCACATGAAGCCAATCCTAAATTCTTATTTCGTTTATTGGCATTCATAATTTCTTTTATGAGACTGTCGATATTATTGTCAAAATGATGCCAATCATCAAGTAGATTATCGATAAAATTCTCTATTTTTTCTATTTTGAATTGTTTCTCATCTAGGCTCATTTTAATTCTCCACGTGGGTTATGTATTAGAATAATCCACTTCTTATTTCCTTCTACGATATATTATTTTCAATTAGTATTTCCCGCTTTTTTCTAATTCTTCTATATGCCTTGTTGCCACATTGATAAAATCATGAGTTTTATCTATCAAATTATGAAAGTCAATGCGTATATTCTGAAGTTTTGGATCTATGCTAAAAGGAGATGAAAATATATTTTTGTGATTTTCTAATGCCTTAAGCAATTCCTCTTTTCTCTTGTCAACTTCTTCTCTAAGACTCAAATTACTAAGCATAAAGAGCTAAATCTCATACACTTTTGAATTATATAAAATATGTCTACCAAAAATGGAAATCAGGACATTCATTAAAGATTCTAATAGATTGGAATTTAGAATTTTTACCAAAGAAGCACTATCAAAATCTGGACAGATGAAATTCAAATGTTTAACATGAATCAATTTAGATCAAGCTAAATTATGTAGCCTTAGCTAACTCTTATATGTACTAACCATTCAATCTAAAATAGTTTTAGAGATGATTATTTTTGGGCATAAAGATGGATTTTGGTAGAAAAAATATTGCCAAATTCATCGCATTTTCTGGACCGGCATTAATTGTTAGTATCGGTTACATGGATCCTGGAAATTATGGTACAGATATCCAAGGAGGTGCTTCTTTTGGATATGGCTTGCTATGGGTTGTCTGGCTTGCGAGTATAATGGCTATGCTTTTACAGTACCTGTCCGGTAAAATTGGGATTGCAACAGAGCATTCCTTGCCAGAGATCATCCGAGATAAATTGCAGAAAAAAATATACGTCATACCCTTTTGGTTAAGTGCGGAGATAGTAGCAGCTGCAACTGATCTTGCAGAATACCTTGGAACTGTTATTGCTCTTAATCTATTATTTGGAGTACCACTAATTTATGCAGCCATATTTGGTGCAGTAGATGTAATTATAATTTTAGCACTAACTTCAAGTCGACTTCGATTACTTGAGCAGTTGTTTTTACTTTTTGTTTCAGTTATAAGTTTTGGTTACTTTTATGAGATATTCATCACCAAACCAGATTATCCTTCAATTGTTTATCATTCTTTAATTCCGTCAGTAGCTAATTCTCATGCATTATTTGTTGCGGTTGGAGTAATTGGTGCTACTGTAATGCCTCATCTAATTTTCTTACATTCTTCACTTACTAAAGACAGAGCCCAAGGTAGGTCTCTTGAAGAAAGAAGGAAGATGAGAAAACATCATCTTGTTGAAACTATTATCTTACTTTCTATTGCTGGAATGATTAATGCCGCAATTATGATAATGGCAGCTGTTGCATTTTATCCAGGGAATTCACAAATTCAATCCATATCAGAAGCTTACAAAACACTTGTTCCATTATTTGGAGTTGCTGCAGGAGTAATTTTTCTAGTTACGCTTCTTTCATCGGGTATTGCATCATCTGTTGCGGGTACTCTTGCAGGTCAAGCAATAATGGAAGGATTACTTGGAAGAAAGGTCAACATTTGGTTAAGAAGGATTGTTACTAGGTTTGTAAATGTTATTCCAACCACGATTGCAATTTTTCTAGGTTTTGATCCTTTGCATATACTAGTATATAGCCAAGTGATTCTTAGCTTGTTGTTACCTTTACCTATCATACCTCTGGTAATTCTTACAAAAAATAAAAAATTAATGGGAGAGTTTGTTAACAGAAAAATAACGACAGTTATTGCATCAGTTTTTATAGGAATAATTTTGGGGTTTAATTTTTATTTGTTGTTGAGTGTATAATTCAATAATTTTTCCAAACCAGAATCGTAACATCAAAAATATATCTTGGATCTCTATAAATTGATGTGTCAATTTTTGGCACCAATTTATGAAGATCGCCAATTCAGATTTTCAATTCAAACAACATTTCTTTAACTCAACATGTAAATTGTCAAGGCATGAATTGGAATGCTCTTGGTTTGGGTCATGCAAACTGATCAAAACTCTATAATGTATGAGTTTATCACACCAGTTGAGAAGATTATAACTGGCTGTGATATGGCGGCCTTAAGGATTACTGGAAGATTACTTTCACTAATTTGGACTGTAATCATGTTTGAAAAATACATATTACGATAATAAGTTGAATTTAGGTCATTATCTTAAATTGGATATTTTTTTGCTTCAGATAGTTTATCAATCTCTCAGCATGTCTTTGATTCTCAGTTTCGAGGCTTAAAGTTACTCCTGCGGTACCCGCAGGAATGGTTGTACTTAACCTATCATGCACTACTTCCACTATGTTCACACTTAATGCAGAAATCACATCAACGACCTCTTTGAGAGCACCAGGCTTGTCAGTCAATATTATGAATATTTTTACCATCCTTCCCATCTCTGTAAGACCCTTTGCTACAATTTGTCCAAGTAAATACATGTCCACATTTCCGCCTGAAAGTATTGGTACCACATTCTTTCCTTTAGCAGGTTTTTTGTCAAGTAAATAAGCAAGGCTTGCGGCACCAGCAGGTTCTACTACCATCTTGGTTCTCTCCATTAAAAGAAACATCGCTTTCACTATCTGAGAATCGTCTACAAGAACAATATCATCAATTAATTCATTTATTATCTTAAATGTAAATTCACCGGGTTTTTTTACAGAGATTCCATCTGCAATCGTCATTTGCCCTTTTACTGATTCAAGCTTTCCAGAATCAAGTGATTTTTTCATAGCAGGAAATGCTGTAGACTGTACTCCTATTACTTTTACTTTGGGTTTTTTTGTCTTAACTGCTTTTAAAACTCCAGCTGCTAGTCCTCCGCCGCCAATTGGGAGATAAATCTCGTCGACATCTGGCAAGTCTTGCATAATTTCTAGTCCGATCACTCCTTGTGCTGCTATTACTTTCTCATCATCAAATGCATGAATTATCTGTGT
>CAZDTF010000084.1:0-5601 GCA_964508325.1 uncultured Nitrosopumilaceae archaeon
ATCTTCCCCTATTTCAGCTATGAGCTCTCTTACTAGTCGTTTTATTCTATCTTTGTTCATCATGGCGCACCTATGAATTTGTGAAGTTGTGGAACTATTCTCACTTCATTGTAATAGGGGTGAACTGCATCATAAAAACTAATAAGCTGTTTCAAACTTGGCTCTGCAATACCATAGCTTGGCTGTATTATAAATCCTGCAATTTTTGATTTTGAAATACTAGTGAAAATCTTCTCTAGTAGCTTTTTAAATGGTTCAAGTTGAGTTTTTGAATTTATCACGACCTTGACATAGGTGGTTTTTTTTGAATTTACTGCAAGCTCAAGACATTGCAATTCGTTTTCTAAGAGTTTAGAATAATGTTTTGGATCCACGAATTCGGATTCTGGTGTCTTAAATTCGATTTTAATATAGTCAACGTGTGGGAGAACTTGGGAAAATCTTTTCGAGTCATAACAGGATGATTCAAGATAGGTTGGAATTTTTTTTGTCTTGAGAAACTTTGCCATTTCTGAAACTGCTTCAGATTGGACTAGGGGATCTCCTCCCGTAAAGTTGACTTTGTAGGTGTTTTTTTCCAAGTTTTTTTCTATTAGTTTACAAGCTTCTCCAATTGTATATTCATGTCCAGAATCCATCGGTAAGGAGTCTTTAGTGTCACAGTAAAAACATTTGAAAGGACAACCTGCTAGCCTCACAAAAAGTGTCTTAGTTCCATATAGTATACCCTCTCCTTCAAGCGAAGTAAATATTTCAAATAGCCTTACTTTCAAGTACACAATCTTCAATTTTTCAATATTTATTCAATTGGATCTATGCCTGAGTAACTAAAACGATTTATTTGCTAAAAATAGAAATTGATGTAATGAAAATCATCTTTTGTACAGCTATATTATTACTAGCACTAATTTTTCTAATTCCCCAAAGTGCTAATGCCAATACAATTGATGCTGTTCCAGAAAGTATGGATTTTGGTCCAAATGACAACATCGCTGTAGATCTTACCATACATGGATATAGTGCAGGACCTGTATTGTGGGTAGCACATAGGCCTGATGGTTCAACTTTCTCGGGTTCCCTTGGTCAATTCAAAGGAGACAAGGTAACTCATCAGATTTTAAGAAATGCATTTGATAATTACTTTGGTAATTGGTCAATAAATTACACATACAATGGTGTGAAACAGTCAGCTTCGTTTAAGGTAGAACCTATCAAACTTGTTGCAATATCAGACAAAGAACTTTACTACGAACCAGATATTATGAAAATAAACATAACTACTTCGTATTACATTCCTGTTGCTGCAAATACACAATTTTTTCATTTAAATTTTTATGACAGCGATGGCAATCTTATAAAGAATTATGGGCAAATTGACGTTATGCCATCTCAAAATATTACAATATATGATTTTCCAATAAGCAATATTGTTGATAGGGATAACCCGCCAGGAGAATACAAGTTAAAGATTCAATATTTCAATGTCTTCTCTGAAGTACCATTTTTGGTGGGTGATGTCAGAAATTTGATGACAATTTTTTTGCAGGCGGACAAGCAATCATACAATGAAGGAGATGCCGTTAATCTACACATCTTATTTACCAGAGTAAAAGAATCAAGCGGCGTAATGAAGATCACAAATCCTTCAGGTAATACAACAACCAGTACATTTCCAGTCAATTCAGTTAACACAAATTTACACCTAGAAAATATTACAACTAAACCTGGAACTTACAATTTAACTATACAGTATGCTGGAATCACTCAAACTGGAACATTCCAAGTGGCAGCAATTCCTACTCAAGAGCCAAACATTGATTTAGAAATTTTTCTTAACAAATTAAAATACAAACCAAATGAGATTGCCATCGCAAAAATTCACACGGTGGATTTGATTGCAAATTCTACAAATTTTTGGTTTGAAGACCCAACTGGAAAACAAAGTCCCAAAACCACTGTGGCAATGAAATCAGGAGACATGACTATTCCTCATAAAATAGACAGAAACGATTTGCAAGGAATGTGGAAAATGTATGTTGATTATGGCGGTGCCACAAGAACAGCAACATTCTATGTGCAGGGAGTTACTACAGAAAGCACCAACATGGTTTCACCTATTAAATTTAGTAAACCAAAATTACTTGAGACACTTGGTTCTGTGGATAATGTTAGTTTCAAGAATCCAAGGGCCATAGCAGTAGATTTTATGGACAATATCTATGTAGTAGATTCTGGAAACTCCCAAATCAAGAAATTTGATCCTAATGGAAAGCTACTTTTGTCTTGGGGAACTTTTGGATCAGGAAATGGGCAATTTAAGAATCCATCTGGAATTTTAACTGATCAAAAATATGTATACGTTGCAGACACTGGAAACTCGCGTATCCAAAAATTTGATAAAAATGGAAACTTTGTCTTGACATGGGGAACATATGGGGATGGGCATGGATTGTTTCATACACCAGTTGCTCTAGCTGAAGATAGAAATGGTGATCTATTTGTTTCAGATTCTGGAACAAGTAAGATTCAGATATTTGATCCTAATGGACAATTCAAGGATGAAATTCATTTCTCTCTTACTGATGTAGGAAATATTACTGCAACCAATTCGATTATTTTTGATTCTCAAAACAACTTTTATGTGATAGTCTCAGATACAAATAGAATTTTTGAGTATAACAATAATGGAGATTTTATCAATTATTTTGGTTCTGTTGGTAATGAAGAAGGCCGATTTAACAATCCTAATTCCATAGCAATAGATTCTAATGGTTACATCTATGTTGCAGATTCAAATAATTACAGAATACAAAAGTTTGACTCGGATGGAACGTTTCTAGTTAATTGGGGTTCCTTTGGTGCTGGTCCAGGACAGTTTGCAGATCCTATTGGATTAGCAATAGATTCAAAAAATAACGTCTATGTAGTAGATAAGGTAAACAGTGCTGTTCAGAAATTTACTCCCTTTGGTACTGCAGATGAAATAACTATACCAAGTTGGGTGAAAAACAACGCCAGATGGTGGTCTGAAGATCTTTTTGGTGATGCTGACTTTGCATCGGGAATAAACTACCTCATAAGACAAGGAGTGATTCATGGCCCCATAACCTCTAGTGAAGCGAATTCTAATGTGAATATACCAGGATGGGTTAAAACAGATGCAGGATGGTGGACAAATGGAGCTATATCAGACAAAGAATTCACAGATGGAATTCAATATCTTATCTCTGTTGGAATAATAAAGACTTAGGATGTGATTTTAGGAATTGTTCTCACAAAAAGTCCCGCTATGAAAATTAAAACACCAAGAATACCAATAAGACTTCCTATGAATTCAACTGTATCTTTTATCTGAATTTGCGTTGGTGCAAGTAAGACTGCCACTAAAGCTCCAACTATAATCATCGGTATACCTATACCAACAGAAATTTGTTTGGAAGTCATGTGATGAGTAGCCTTGAAAATCGTATATGAAGTTTATGTAAGTTGTGTCGCACCTTGGGCAGAAATTTCCGTTAGATGATAATCACAAACAGAGCACACATGCGAGGTTTTCATATTAACACAACTTCAATCACGTAGGAATTGAAGTCTTTTGATCATGTTCTTAATCTTCTCTTTGATGTTTCTCATGATCGCCATGCGTTGTACTCGTCGAGTAATACGCTGTTAGGGTTGTATTTTGTGTTGGCGTGATTATTCTATCTGGGTTGGTACTTCCATTATCCCAATGATTAAAGACAGTATTATGCCAGTTTGATACATAAACTCCATACTGATTTCCAGGTGTTACAGAGTAAGAGTTTGGAGAATAACCGATAGCTATGGTAGTACCATCTGGGGAGTGGAGTTCATTCCATATGCCAGTAACTGGGTTTCCTGATTGATCAACTAAGTTTACAGTTAAAAATATTCTGGAAACAATCGGGGTTGTTACGGAATTTGTGATAGAATTAGTTTTGGCTGGAACGTTAGATGGTGGAGTATGAGATGTTGTGTTTTTGTGTTTAGTTGGTGGTGATGTTGTATTTGTGGGTGTAGTTGAGTTGTTAGTTGGTGATGCTATGTTTGTGGGTGTAGATGAGTTGTTAATTGGATTTGCATTCTCTGTAGCATTGACATTGTTTACATTAGTTGGCTGTGCATTTGATGATTCAGTTCTAGGAATTGGCGTACTTGTTTTTTGGTTTTGTATGGCATCAATTAATTTTATCAATTTTAGCGCTTCATCAATTTTACCTTCTGAGACAAGCTGTCTTAGTTTAACGATCATGTCATTTACGTTTCCTGTCAGAGTTGCGTTAGTGATTTCTGAAGGCGGGGTAGCAAGAGGTGTAGATGATTGTGTTACATTTTGTACTGAATTAGGCGCCTGACTGAGTTTTTGAATTTCCTTTACTGTAAAGTTTTTAGCTCGATCCGTTGTTTTCTTTGTTGCTGCATCTGCAAGAGCGTGGTGAGCATCTAGAAGAAATTGATTTGCATTTACAAGATCTTTATTTACTTGATCTACGTTGCCAGCATCAAGGTTTTGTCTTGCATCTTGCATCAGTGCATCAAATTTAGTGAAATCTATTTCCACGTTGTTATTTGTAGCGATTGTTTTTAGTCTGTTTCCAAGATTTTGTATTCTATTGATGTCATCTTTCAATTGTGAGGTATCAATTTGAGATGTTCCACTTGTAGTAGCAGGTGTAAGAGACGATATCTTATCATTTACCGATTTGAAAATTCTCATTGCAGAAAGAAAGTGAGTCTTGGCGGAACCTTGATCTCCTTGCGAAACTGATTGTGCTAATGCGTCGGTTTCTCCCGAGCCTTGGTTATAGAGTTGATTAATTTCTACAGGTACTGATGGAAGTTGAGATAGCTGGATGTTGATATTATCTCTAGCTTGTGTTGCAATTCTTAGTAAGGTATCAAGATTTGGATCAGCGTAAGATGCTGGCAGATTTGTTAGTACTAGGCTTCCCACTAAAGCAAGTAAAACAAATGCTAATGGCTTCATTCTTTATTTTCCTCCGGCATTTTTCGTAATTTAATTAGATTTTGTTGGTCAACCTTTTCTATTTCTACAATTCCTTCCCTTTCAAGGCGCTTTACCGCACGCCAAGTGGTTGTACGTGGTAAGAGGAATTTTTTGCGCAGTTCGCTTTCATAGGCCTGACCTCCATTTTCAGAGATAAATGTCACTATATCTTTGTCCTCTTGGCGCAGATCAGGTTTGATTCGATAAATTCTTTCCTTGTCTGGTACTACAAGGTTTTCATCTTTAGAAGGTTCTGTTGTTTTAACTGGTTTGCTATTTTTTGCTCTTTTGATCAAGATGATTGTTGTTGCCACCGCTCCGGCAATGCCACCACCAATAAGAATGGGAATATTGTCTACTGTTGGTTTTGGATTTGAAAGAGATGTCTGTTGTTCTTGAGAAGCGATGTTCTTTGCTTCATTAGCAAGAACCTCTGCATCTGAAAACTTTCCTTGGCTGAATGCGGAGTTGGCATCTGCAAGTTTTTCAGCAGCCATTGGTGTCTTGGTTCCTTCTGAATTAATATTCTTAATAAAATCTTGAGCTTTTTCTATTGCAAGGGTAGCCGTTTG
>CAZDTF010000085.1:0-5591 GCA_964508325.1 uncultured Nitrosopumilaceae archaeon
TTATCAGAGACGGTTTTGGATTGCTAATGGCTTTCAATTCGGTTTATCATACGGGGGCTGATTTGGCCTTGGTTGTCTTACTTCCTACCTCCATAATTCAGTATGTCATGATGGGACCAATTTTCATGCATGTAAACAACATGAGCATAAAAATCAAGGTTTCACAAAAAGACAGCATTGACAGGTTCATTCATGATACATATCGAAAACTGTTGCTAACTACAATCCTTACGTCTGTTGCGACTGCTGGTATTCTTAATTTTGTGGCTCCTGCAATGATGTCACATGCAAACATTTCACAAACTAGTCTGCACATACTTCAAATTGCCTCTATTGCCAATGTGTTCTTGTCTCTTTTTACAGTCAACAGCTTGTTTATGATGTTGATAAATAAGGTAAAACCGCTTGCAGTTTTATCTATAATATCGGCATCAATGGTGGTAGCTGGAGGAGTTTTCTTGGCTCAGTCTGGATTTCAAAATGTAGTCTTTGCATATCTTGCAGCTTCGATATTTTTGGGAATAACTTCTGCAATTTATACAAATAAAGTAATGAAGAATGCAGCTAGCACAATGTTTGCAAAATTTATCTGATAAAATGAATTTATCAAAATCAAAAGTAACCGGGAATGAGTGAGTCTGCTTGTTCCACAATTTTGTCGTGTTCAACTTCTTCATACGTAGAATATGGAACATAAACCTCGTTCCAATATCTCATACATACTAGTTTTTGATAGATGTCTATTCTAATTTCTTCACCTAAAACGAAATTACGAAAAACAATATCTGGCTCGTTGATTCCTGCCACTGCACGAATTGGACATGTAGCTGAAAAACGAGGATTAATTTCAAATATTTTGGGCTTGTTTTCGTTCATCTTTGCTTGAACGTTGATCGAGCCTCTACAGCCAAGTCTTAGTGCTACATCTTGAGCTGACTTGCGTATATCATCAAAATTATCTATAAAGGCCTTGTATGTTTGGCCTTGTTTGAGTGTCTTTCTCATTGAAATTGAAGACATTATGTTTTTTCCTGTCCTGTCTACTGTGACTCCAGAAGTAAACTCTGCATTCTCACCATGAAGATATTCTTGCATAATTGGATTCCAATCTACCTTTTGAATTGCAGAAACTGCTTGTTCAATCTCATCTCTGTCATTTACAATGTAAAAGTGTAATGAGCCATGTCCTTCACGTGGTTTTACAACTAGAGGAAAACCAAATTCTTTGATAAATTTTTCTTGGTTTTCAAGCAATGAAGATTCGGCACATGGAAGATTGTTTTTCTTCAGAAACTCAAAAGTTTTCCATTTGTCCATTGCTGTGGATATGACCTCAATTGGGTTTATGAGTACAGCAGCGCCTGTTTCTTTTTCTATTTTTTCTTTAGCTAGTGCGATAGGCAACAGCTCTTCGTCTGATCCTACAAAAACGGCTTGAACTTTTTGTTCTTTACAAATTTTAATTATAGATTCAATGTAATCTGAGGAGGAAGGCAGAGGTACAAGAAGACCAATATCACTTCGGTACAGACCTGCTGCTTGTGCACTAATGTCAGTTGCAATAATCTTATACAGAATAGAATGATCTTTTTTTATGTTACACAGTTTTAGGGATTTTATTATGCCTTGTGCGACTATGCCGCCAACCGCAGTTACAAGCACGGTCGCTTTAGTTACCATGTTTTATCAATGAATTTCTTAGTTTATCTGTTTTAGCTAAAAAAGAAACATGAGTTTCATCAAATAGAATGCGATATAGAAGATTGTTCTACTCTGATTTTAAATCATTATATCAATAAATGTTTGTTGAAAAAAAAAATTTTGTATGCAATAATAATTATTTGTGCAATTGGAATCTTATTATCAAGTATAATAAATTTTGGATCAGTAAACGTAGGAGGAACCTTGGTTAATAAAGCCAAACCCCCTGCGGCAAATGTCACCGGGACAATGGGAATAATCATAGTGCCATATTTTGAGCCAGAAAATCCTCAATGGCAGGCCATTTATCAGCTAGCAGAACTTTACCCTGGTACCATAAGGTATGTGATTATAAATCCATGTAGCGGTCCATGTGACAGTCCGTTATCAGACAATTGGCAACATGTTATCTCAGTATTAAAAAGCAGAGGCATCAAAACATTAGGATATGTTTTCAACAACTCGGAAAGCATTACAAATATTGATTACTATATGAAAGATCCCACTGTTCGTGCAGACGGAATTTTTTTTGATAATGAAGGTAGTATCAATAATTTAGCCAACTTCAAACAATACGCTGTTTATGTACATGGTTTAGGGGGAATTGTCTACATCAACCCAGGGTACAACTATCCACAGGTAATTGACTATGTAAAAAGCGGCATGGCTGATGTGGCTAACATACACGAGCTTGGAATTGACAACACAGGTTTCATAACAGGTGATTATGGTGTATCACCTGACAAGATTAGCATCATAGTAGGTAATGTTTACACGGTTTCAGATATGCAGAAAGCATTGGCAGAAGTCTCATCAAAAGGCGCAGGATTTGTTTACATTTATGCAGAGTCATATGATACTCTTCCCCCATATTTTAATGTGGAAGTTCAAAGTGTCGCAGCTACTCCAGTTCTTGGACATTAATTTTAGAATTAAATTTATTATTTATTATTTAATTCCGTGTTTATGTGTGCAACCAAATCACCTATTGTAATTGGTTTACGAATAAAGCACTTTACATCAAGTGTGGGAAAGACTTTTTTGAATTCGTCATAATAGACTTCAAACGCAGTAAAAAAGCAGACTTTGGCATTGTCATTTTTCTTTTTTATTTCGCGGTACAATTCAAAACCGTTTAATTTTGGCATTCTTATATCAATAAGCAAAAGATCGTATACTCCCGATGTAAATTCCGATAAAGCCTTCTGAGGATCAGTATATGCGTCTACTTGAAATCCATTACGCTCTAAACCTCGTTTAATAGATGAACTGATATCTATTTCATCATCGACAACTAGAATTTTTTTCAATGCGATCAAATCAAGACTAATGTTTAAAACATTTGCCCTGTTTTCTTATATTTTTATACAATCTTTGTGTTTTCCTGAACTAATATTGGAATAACAAATAGGAATGATGCCCCTTTTCCATCAACGTTATTTTGTGCCCATATCTTCCCACCGTGTGCTTCTACAATGTTTTTAGAGATAAACAGTCCTAGCCCAGATCCCCTCACCGAAATCGTGGTAAACTTTGAAAACAAATTAGACAGAACTTGGGGGTCTATCCCGTTGCCTGTATCCTTTACAGTGATGACAGCATTTTTCTTGTCTTTTTTTAGTGTTATTTTGATAATTCCCTCTTCGGTAAATTTAAGCGCGTTATCTACTAGATTAGTTATAACCTGGGCAAGTCTATCTTTGTCAGCTTCTACTAGAATCTGCCCTGTTGGCTCAAATAATAATTTTATAGTTTTCGTATAGCAAAGAGAGTTTTCAGTTGAATTTCTAAAATCCTGTATAACGTTTGATAAAAGTTCAGTTAGGTCAAACTTTTCTTTTTTCAGTTTTAGAGTTTGGTGTTCAATTCTATTTACATCCAATAAATTGTTACAAAGTATTTGGAGACGTTTAGCATTTCTAAATATTGCCTGTGCAAATTCTTTAGTGTTTTTTTCAGGTCTGTTGTACAAGAATTCTGCATGCGTGAGGATGGATTGAATAGGCGTTCTCATTTCATGACTGGCGATATTGATAAACTCCGTCAGGTCAGATAATTCATCTTTATTTTTTTGTAGCATCAAATTAATTACAAAACAAGGTTATAGAATATAAAATCATATGATAAAATGTTCTATTATAAATGAAATATTAGCCATATATGCAAAAGATACCTCATAACTAATTCCAAAGTAGAAATTATAAAATAACAGACTTAAACCATTGGTTCCAAACTGATGTTTGGGTATCCAAAGTTTCTATCAGTTACAATTGCATATAGATGTGACCATGGAATTTTTGATTTTAAAAATAGTGTACCATTTATTTCAGATACGTTGAGATACATATCAGATATTTTAGACAGTTTTTCTTGTATATTATCTTGTGAATGTCTTGTTACTAAGATGAAAAGATCAGCTTTTGATTTTATAAATTCGATTTGTTGTTTTACATGTTTTCTCATGTCTCCAGTGTGAGATTCATGAGACAGATCTAATCCCGCAATGGCAAGTAAAAACTTCTTTGGGTGTTTTTTCTGTATTTTTAGGACGTCCTTTTGGATAGATCCTAGTTGCTTTATGCTGTCAGGATACTTTAGAGGATGTGTAGAATGTGACGATGCCCTTTTTGATTTGCTTGTAAAGTGTGAAATTTCTACCATTCTCATATCATCCTTGGATAAACGTGAATCCAGATATTTTGTAAGATATTCATGTGTAATTCCTTCAAAAGGATGGAATAAAACAAGGTTGCCTGCACTAGTAAAATTTGAAATAATTTTGCCCAGAAATGCTAAGATTATTTTTGCATTTATGTTAGAATCAAGTTCAATATTTACAAAACTTTTCTTATGAAGTCCATCACCAAGTATTCTATCTAGTTCTAGATATCCTGTTTTGATATGGGTATCACTGAATGTTTGTGGTGCGTTTTCAGGTTTTTTATCCCTAATCTTTGTAATCACATAGTCAGTTGGACTGTACGGTTCGTAACTGCGAAACACATTATCGTGTAGCGTGAAAATATAAGATGGCCTATTTATCCTAACTCCACGTAATTTTGAAAGTAAAATTTCTCTTACTCTTCTGTTATCATGATATTCTTGTCGTAATTCCACTATGCCATCTACAAGAAAATCAAGTGTTGAATCTTTCAGATCTTCCGTGATGAAAATTATTTTTGCTCCTGATCTTTCTCTCCAAGTTTGAAGGACTCGGGCATTGTTCATGAGTGCTTCCTTGTCCATAAAGTAGCCTATGGCGTCCCAACTGTCAATTACTATCATTGGTGCTTTAACATCCATCAATTCGTTGGTGATTCTTTCAAATAATGAACCAGGTTCATCAAGCCTAGCATCAATAAATATTGGTGTATCTGTCTCAAGTGCTGAGGTTTCTGCCAATTGGGGTTTTGTTGATTCACCAAAAAAGGATTGAAGCCATGGGTAGTATTTGAAAAGTTGCTCCGGAGAAACTCTGGTTGAAATATACAAACAATTTTTATTAATATTTAAGGCGCGTAGGATAGTCAGTGCAAGAGTTGTTTTTCCCGTACCTGCATCACCCTTGATAAGTAACGAATATGTTTCACGCTTGAGAAAATCTATCAGTTCATTTGGAATATGCATTGAATTATTCATAGTAAGGATAGATCCCTTTGTATTTATTTTCATATGTAATTTTGATAACTTGTACAATGCCCCTTCAGCTTGAATGATCATATAACGCTTAAAAATCTCGTAAGCGAGAATTAATTTCTAGAAATATCGCTTTATGTTGTTGTTTTTTTTTCTATCAAACTCCAACAGGATTTATGATACCATTTATCACCATATATCATATCTCCTTCCGATAACAACATTTCCTCTTTACACAATGAACATTTTTGTAT
>CAZDTF010000086.1:0-5473 GCA_964508325.1 uncultured Nitrosopumilaceae archaeon
AATTTCCAATACACATTGCATGAAAAACATCTCATCTTTTGACTGTGGTAATTGTTTTACGGTATTATTTCTTGTAACCTTTTCAATAGGTCTACCAAGTTTGTTAATTATAGCAACAGATTCTATGTACTTGTTAATTCGTATGATAGAATTACACAGTTCATCAATTTTTATGTCTTCCAACATTGCTGACATGTCAAATAATAAACAGCAAACTCGCTAAAAAAACTGTCGTCTATATGCGATCAAAAATTTTGATTAGATCAGATTTCGATTCTATTTTGATCCACATTAGAAGAGTTGAGATTTCGAAAACATTAATATGATTTTTACAGCCTTTGCCATTCAATCTATATATTCAGGCTATCACAATTCTGAATAGTTTGTTTATCATAAATTTCAAAAATTACGAAGAGATATCAGGTTCAAATGCAGCAAAACTAGCTAAAATTGCAGGTAAAATTTCAAAAAAATACAAGATCAAAATTGCCATTGTTCCCCCACAGCATCTTTTATCCGAAATTGCTAATACTTTTCCGCTTGTCTTAGCTCAACATCTAGACTCTGCAAATGTTGGTAGCACAACAGGATTTATGGTTCCTGAAATTGTCAAAAAATCCAAGATCAAAGGTTCACTAATCAATCACAGCGAACACAGAATTTCTGAAAAAGAGATCACAGAGGTGGTCTCCAGGCTCAAAAAACTAGACATGATTTCAGTAGTTTGCGTAAAGGACGAAAATGATGCCAAAAGATATGCTAAACTAAACCCAGATTATATCGCAGTAGAACCTCCAGAACTTATTGGATCAGGCAAAGCAGTCTCAAAAGAAAAACCAGAGGCAATTACAAGATCAGTTATTGCAGTAAATGAAGCTCAAAACTCTACTAAACTTCTTTGCGGAGCAGGAATAGTTTCAGGTGAGGATGTTACAAAAGCTATGCAACTTGGTGCAAAAGGAATCTTGGTTGCAAGTGGCATTGTCAAGGCAAAAAACTGGAATCACATCATTGAAGAATTTGCGCTAGCTATTTCAAAAAACCAGAAAGGTTGATAACCCAAACCAAATAAGGTGCGTAATATGAAATTCATTTATTTTTTCAATGAAGGAGACGGTAATAATAAAAAATTGTTTGGCGGAAAAGGTGCAGGCCTTGCTGAGATGACAAGGCTTGGTCTACCAGTACCTCCAGGTTTTACAATTACTACAGAAGTTTGTAATACGTATTATTCCAATGGTAAAAAATTACCTCGCAATCTAATGAGTGTAGTCAAAAAAAATATTGCCAAAATAGAAAAAAAGACTGGTAAAAAGTTTGGCTCTGCTCAAAATCCGCTTTTAGTGTCAGTAAGATCAGGTGCAGCCATATCGATGCCTGGAATGATGGACACTATACTAAATTTGGGATTAAATGCTCAAACAGTTATTGGCCTTGCAAAAAAAAGTAACAACTCACGATTTGCTTGGGATTCTTATCGTAGGTTTCTCCAGTTATTTGGGAAAGTTGTTTTTGGAATTGATGACAAAAAATTTGAACAAGTTTTGGATAGGGCAAAGCACGGTCAAAATGTTCAAGTGGATAGTGACCTTAACGAAGAATCCCTGAAAAATATAGTCTCAGAGTACAAGACAATTTGTGAAAATCATCTTGGAAAGCCATTTCCGGAGGATCCTTACAAGCAGTTAGAACTGGCTATTGAAGCGGTCTTTAGAAGCTGGATGGGAGAAAGAGCAGTAGTTTATCGACAAAAATACAACATTACAAGAGATATTGCAAACGGAACAGCAGTAAATGTTGTTACCATGGTCTTTGGCAACATGGGAAACGATAGTGCCACAGGAGTTGTGTTTACACGAAATCCCGGAGATGGAACAAGGAAAGTTTTTGGAGAATATCTTGTGAATGCACAAGGCGAGGATGTGGTAGCCGGAATAAGAACACCACAACCAATAGATAATTTAGCAAAAGAATTACCAAAAACATATGCCCAGCTTATGAAAACTTGTGAGAAACTTGAGAGACATTACAAGGAACCACAAGACATCGAGTTTACAGTAGAACAAGGCAAATTCTACATGTTACAGACACGTTCTGCAAAAATGAACGCAGTAGGAATGATAAAAACATCTGTTGACATGGTAAAAGAAAAATTAATTTCAAAGAAAAAATCCATCCTCAGACTACAACTCGAGCAGCTGGATCAGCTATTGCATAAAACTATTGATAGAGGAGCAATGAAAGATCACCCATCCATAGTAAAAGGAATTGCAGCGTCTCCAGGAGCTGCCACTGGAATAGTTGTGTTTGATGTAAAAAAAGCAGTACAGATGGGGGAAGATGGAACCAAAGTAATACTTGTAAGGGAAGAAACAAAGCCTGAAGATGTTCCTGCATTTTTTGCCTCAGTTGGAATTCTTACTAGCAGAGGTGGAAAAACATCTCATGCCGCAGTGGTTGCACGTGGAATGGGCAAGCCCTGCATAGTAGGATGTTCTGATATGAAAATAGATTATGTTGCAAAAAAATTCCAAGTCGAGGGTAAGACTGTCTTTGAAGGCGAAGTAATCACAATAGACGGTAGCGATGGAAACGTATTCCTAGGTGAAGTGCCAACAATAGAACCAAAAATTACTGATGATTTTAGAACCATATTGAGATGGGCAGAAAAAACAAAGAGATTGGGAATTAGAGCTAATGCGGATACACCAGAAACTGCAAAACTTGCAAGAGAGTATGGTGCAAAGGGAATAGGTCTGTGTAGAACTGAGAGGATGTTTAATGCACGTGACAGGCTTGGCCTTTTTGTTGACATGATCATGGCCAGAACTGTTGAGGAACGAAAAACAGTTTTAGAGAAATTAATGGTTCTTCAAAAAAGCGACTTTAAAGAAATCCTAAAAGTTATGGAAGGACATCACGTTACAATTAGATTGCTTGATCCTCCGCTTCATGAATTTCTTCCAAATATTGAAGAATTAATCAACAAGATTCATTCACTTGAAAAACAAAATGCACAAGATGAAATTACTGCTACTAAAAAATTCCTAGACCGCGCAAGAGAGCTAGCTGAAATAAATCCAATGATGGGACATAGAGGAGTGAGAGTCGGAATAACGTTTCCAGAGATTTATGAAATGCAAATTAGAGCAATTTGTGAGGCGGCAGCTGATCTGACAAAAGATAAAGTAGATGCTCATGCTCAAATAATGATTCCTCAGGTTGGAAACGTAACAGAACTGAACAATATTAAAAAAATTTACGAGCAGATAAAATCCAAAACTGAATCAAAACATGGAATAAAATTAAAAATAAACTTTGGAACAATGCTTGAAGTAGTAAGAGCATGCCTTACGGCAGATGAGATTGCCAAGGTTACAGAGTTCTTTAGTTTTGGTACCAATGACTTGACACAAGCAGTTTTTAGCTTCAGTAGAGAAGATGCAGAAGGCAAATTCCTTCCAGAATACCTTGAAAAAGAAATTCTTGTCGAAAATCCTTTTCAATCCCTTGATGTCAATGGCGTAGGAAGTTTAATACAAATTGCCATTGCAAAGGGAAAAAGTGTCAGACCAAACCTTGAGATAGGAATATGCGGGGAACACGGAGGAGATCCAAACTCGATAAAGTTTTGTCATAACGCTGGGTTAAGTTATGTGAGTGCATCGTCTCACAGGATTCCAATAGCAATACTTGCTGCAGCACAAGCCGCACTAATTGAAAAATCAGTAAAATTCAAATCTAAAACCAAGAGATCAAGAAAAATACGCTAAATTTCAGGTGAAGTGGTTTCAATGTCTTCTTCAAGTTCTTTTATCAAACCCTTCCACCACTGCTGAAATTCTTTCATATATTTTCAAACTAGGAGATCCTCGTTTATAGATCTGTCGATTCTTTCATATGATTACATTTTGTGAATTGTTTGTGTGTTTACGACAATTTGGCTTCTGCAAAGTAGACATGAAAAGGCTGGCTGTAAATTTCTACAATATTGTATGTTTTAGTGTCAGTCCCATTTAGGGCATAGTTTTGGTCACCAATACTACCTTTTAGCTTACCCAAATCAATTCCTGTTGTGACATCGCCATCAGTTGTGATATAAACATGTAGATCTGGACCATTTGTTACTTGGAAATTTTCAAATCTTAAAAATGCAATTTTGCCTACAGAAATTATTTCGGCTTTTCCTGATGCGTTATGCCCTTTTAGTCCTACAAATTCACCCTGTTTTGAAAATATCACAGATTGTGAGTTTATAGATATCTTAGTAATCATATCTTGCATGCTCTCAGAGACTGTAGTTGGAAACTTTTTTGCCTCATTCATTATGAGATCAATGGTTTGTTGTGGCATTTTCTGCACCAAGGCATCTTTTTGCGAGTCAACCATGTTTACAAATTTATCATATGTCAACCCAGTTTGAACTTGATCTAGAGCCTGTTGCAATGGATCAGTAACAGTTTTTGGGAAAATCGTTGAGCCTCCAAGATAAAACAGCCCAATTGCGGCAATACCTAAAATTACTGCTATAGTAATGCCCCTTAACACGAGTAAATGTAGTAAATTAAACTATTAAGGATTAAAGAAAACTGAAATATCGATCTTAGATAGTTATTATATGCTTCCTAGGCTTGATTCCATAAAACCAGCTAGGTTAAAGATTGGTCTCACACAGCAAAAACTGGCTTCACTTACTGGGGTCAGTACCTCGATGATTAACCAGATAGAATCTGGAAGATGCCAACCAAGCTATTCTACAGCAAGAAAAATATTTGAAGTACTCTGGTCGCTTGAAAGTCAATCTTCAATGAAGGCAGGAGATATTTGTAGTAAAGACATTGCAAAGCTAAAGACAACAGATACTTTACATGACGCAATAAAAAAAATGCAGGATTTTTCAATTAGCCAGATACCAGTCTTTGATGGACTTGAAGTAGTTGGTCTAATAACAGAAGACGGTCTTGTCAAACATTTACTAGATAGTGATGAAACTCAGCGCAAAAAAATCAAACTTTCCGAAGTCATGGAACCAAGACCGCCAATAGTAGATTATAATGTACCAGTAAAGACACTTGTCACGCTCATTAGATTTTCAAAATGTATCCTAGTATCAAAGCACAGCAAGATAATTGGGATAATTACTGCGTCAGATACTTTGAAATTGATGGAATAATTTTTTATTTTGGGTGAAAGCACAGTTCAGCCAAAACCCCATGTAGTGATTTTGGATGGATAAAAGTAACTTTGGTTCCCCGCGAACCCGCTCTTATTTCTCCAAGAAATCTAATGCCGCATCCTTTCATTCTAGTCACTTCGCCTTCAATACCTTCTGTTTCAAGTGCAATGTGATGTAGGCCCTCACCCTTTGTTAAGAGAAATTTCTTAATAGGACTGTCATCTCTAGTGGGCTCCATTAGCTCAATTCTAGAATCTTTTAGATGCAAAATTGCCACTCTGACACCTTCCGTTTCAA
>CAZDTF010000087.1:0-5470 GCA_964508325.1 uncultured Nitrosopumilaceae archaeon
CCCATCTTTCTCTGAGGTTTTGCTTCGTCTTTGTTGTACATCTTTAGGTAGACTCCTTTCCTTTGTGTCATCTCTATTGGTTTGTATCTGCCCTGAAATCCTTTTGGTCCCAAAATATTACACATGATGGCGTTGTTCAGTAGATCAGTTTTACCTAGTGGAAGACCAAGTATGGCTCTAAGATGCTGTTCAAACTGTGATGTCACGCTAGACTGTAAAGTGTGATGGCCAGAATTGTGTACTCTAGGTGCTATCTCATTTATGAGCACTTTGCCATCTAGAGTTACAAACATCTCTATTCCAAAAACTCCAGCACCAGAAAGTACACCCATGGTTTTTTTTGCAATCTTTTCAGCTTTCTCTGAGATTTCTTTATTAACCCTTGCTGGGGCTATGGTCATTTTGAGAATGTTTTCTTTATGGATGTTTTCTACAAGTGGATATGTAGCAATTTTGCCTTTTGTGTTTCTTGCAGCTATGACTGATACTTCCATCTGAAAATTGATTACTTTTTCTAGCATCATGGGTCTACCTTTGAATTGTTGATATGCTAGTGTTATTTGACTAGGATTTTCTATCCTAAAATTTCCTCTACCGTCATAGGCATCCCTTCTTGCCTTAAGCATTACAGGATATCCAAATAATTTTATCTTTTCTTCTAGTTCTAGTAAAGATTGAATCGGGGTAAAATCAGCTACAGGAAGTCCGTTTTCATGCAAGAATTTTTTTTGCAAGTATTTGTCTTGAATTGTTCTAAGGGTAGAAGGCGATGGGTTTATTTTGACACTGCCATTTAATGACTCGAGTACTTCACTATCTCCTGATTCTATTTCGTAAGTAATTATATCTGTTTGTAATGATAATTCTACTATGGCATTTTTATCTTTAAAATCTGCGACAATTTGCTTTGCTCCCACTTTGGACGCTGGACAGTTTTTTGTAGGATCTAAAACTATCACATCAGAAATGTATTCAGGCATTTTTTTTGCAGCCTCTGTTAACATCATGCCAAGCTGACCCCCACCTATTATCCCTAGAACTTTAGCCAACAAAATGACTCCTTTTATGTTTTAAAAATAGTTACCTGTAGCACAATTTGATTCTTATAAGATTGTATTGTTTAGTTTTTCCCGATTGTGGGAAATGTTATTTCAGAAATCTCACTAGGCTTTAAATACGATTTTATGAAATTTTTTATTATAATGGATGCATCTCATGTTAAAGTAAGGACTGGGATTCCCGGTCTTGATTCTATTATCTCAGGTGGATTTAGAGAAGGAAGGACACTAGTTTTATCAGGATCACCTGGAAGTGGAAAGACAACTTTTGGAATGCAATTTCTATATTCTGGCGCTAAAGATTTTGATGAACCTGGTGTATTTGTAACTCTTTCTGAAGGTCCAAATGAAATAAAAAATGATTTTAAAACTTACGGATGGGACATTCAGAATCTAGTAGATGAAGGGAAGATGCTTATGATTGACGCTAGACCATTTAAGATGGATGAAGGTTTCATCGCTCTAGACGAATCACTCTATCGCGGAGAAACACTTCCTTATATGCATTTGACACAATTAATCCTTAGTAGTATCAAAAGAGTACAAGCAAAGCGTGTAGTCATTGACTCCCTTACAGTTCTTGCCATGCAGTACACAAATCCATTCTACGCAAGACAAGGATTGCAGGGATTGATTCATGCTCTAGAAGACCAAAACTGTACATCAATCCTAATTTCAGAAAACACCCAGACTCAGAAAATTCCAATAGAATGGTATGTAGCATCTGGGATTGTTCTGCTTCACCACGTAAGGAAGGAAGATACTATGGAGCGTTCAATGCAAGTAATAAAAATGCGTGGAATTCGTCACAGCGAGCAAGTCTACCCTATAAAAATAAGCGAAAACGGCCTACAGGTTTTGCACCCAAGATTAAATCCCTAAATTTAAAGATGAATGTTTTTAGATTTTGCCCAGACTTGGCTAAATAATATGTTCATTGAATAAACCATCGAAGCAGCATCTGTCCATATGGCAGTCATTTGTTGACTCGCCTGACTGGCATTTTTTATAAAGAACAATATTTCTTCATCGTCTTTTGTGATAAAGCACAAGTTATCTTGAATTCCATCAGACATTTTTCTAACTTTATCTCTATTAATTTCGTCAAAAATGTACATGATTTTTTCTGAAGGAGCGGTTAGCAATTTGAGATCAATTTTTGAATTGTCTACCAATTCAAAAAAGTCTGAATGATAGAATTTCAAATAATCTTTTTCTGATCCTAACACAAAAAAGTTTTTCTTGGTGCTTCCAGCCATTTCTTTTATTTTACTGTTGATTTGGTTAATGCCTTGCAGCATTTGGAATTTGTCTTCTTTTGTCACATTTGTTGTAGTAAATTCTGGAATGGTGTTCCAAAGTTCAGTAATGTTTCCTTCTTGCTTCTCTAATGTATTGACGCGTTCTTTTTCTGCATTTACTAGTACCCAGATTGCTTTGTCTAAGGGTACCGCAGAAAATCTTATTGGGTGTTGGAATGTAGCCGATACGACTCCTTTGTTTTGTAGGCTAGTCAAAAGATGATATGTTTCAGTTCGTGGTAACTTCAATGATTTGCACACTTCTGGTGCAGTTTTAGAACCGTATTTTCCTAAAAAGATGTAAACTTTGGACTGGTTTGAAGTCAATCCAAACTTTGATAGTTCATCTTTTAATTTGTCAAGTGATAATCTGTGCTCATACATTGTAGAGTCTGATGTCGAATCAAAAATGGATATTTGCAGTTCTTCGTCTTTCATTTTTATCTTTCTCGAATTCCTATTGTAATTTCACTTGAATATATTGTAGGCAAGTCTATTTGTTTTGATCTGGCGATCCGATTATCTGATCTCGAGTATATAAAACTAATAAATAACTTGTATAAATACTGTAAATTATTGATTAATTTTAGATTATATGTGTTTGATTTTTATTTCATTTGCTTCCTCCGAGATGACATGAAAGATCGCTTTGTATGAGAACTTTGTCCTTGGCTGACTTAATTTTATAAAGTTAATCTCAAATGGCAGTTCATGGTTCATGAGAGCAACGCAACCAATTTCTTTTTTGAGTCCTTTTGTTGCAAGGCTGTCTACTGATTCTTTTGCTTTTTGAACTTTTTCTATCTCTATTTTTAACTCTTCTACTGCTTTGAAGTAAAGTTCAAGCTCACCTTTGAGTCCTAATCCATCATAGACTGTAATATCTCCAAAATCAAGCCAGTTTGCTTTATTGTTTTTTTTCTTTACTGTTTTTTTCTTTTTAGGATCTGTTGGACCTTCCAATTTTGTTTTTAAATCTGCAAGATCCTCTGGATTTGCTGATTGGTCTCCTCTGATTTTTTCTCCAATTAATTTTGAGTATTCTTCTGACTGTTTTTTGAGCTCATCAAGATATTTCTGCAATGAGGATTGGAGTTCTTCTATTGCTCTAAAACGCATTATTTTTCCTGTTTGCATGTTATCTCTCCACATTTCCTATGTGCATAGAATTGTCGGTAACCACATTTTCAATATTTGACGATGGAAGGTGCTGTAGTTTTTTTGTAGCTGATCGTAAAAATGCAATTTTTTTGTTCTTGTACATCCTATCTGACCTTGCCATACTAATTATTGTAGGAATAGCATATCGCAAAATGTTTGCAGTCTCTTCTAGAGTAAGCTGATCAAACCTCTTTTGTTCACATTTAAAGTTAGGTTTTGTTATAAAAATATCAAGGGGTGGAGTAAGCAACGCTCTTGTTTCTGGAGCAAGATTTAGGAGTGCAGGGTGCAAATCAACAGAAAAACCAAGAAAACTTGTGATTATTTTTAATGAATTGTATAAATCATCTATAATATTGGTTTTTTCTTTGTCTAGTTCATAGGCTTGAATTGCCTCATTAACCAAATCCTCCATAGATTTTACTGCTTCTGCTAGACTATCGTCTGGTACATTACTGTCAGATGACATTAAGAAAAAAAGGCCATTTTTATATAAATAAGGTGTGTATGTAAGTTAGAATTACAGCCTATTTACAAGCTTGATCTTTGTCAACTATTTATCTCGCCACTTTTTAACTTCCAACCCAGACTATGTCGGATGCGGTGTTACTATTCGCTCCTTTAAGCGATACTGTACATGTTGCACTTTGTGGAGCACTTCCAGATATCTTAAAAACCCATTTAAAAATTGCAGTGCCACCGCTTTGCAAGTAAGGATATTTAGTTGGTACGGGGCCAGCAGAACCCATTAGAGTAGCTGTTGCAGTACCCGAGCATGATGGCACGTTTGGTTGTAGATTTGTTAACATATTGCTACTCGTCATGTTGTTTATCACTATCAAAAGAAATGTTGCATTATTTGTTGTATGAATTGAGTTTGGAATAAACTGTGCTTGTAGGTAAACCGGTTTGACCCCAGGGGAACCCAATGAAAATTGCATGGAATTTCCTCTACTTGTAATTAGTTTTAAATTATAAGTATTTGCTGAATTGTAAGAAACTGGGCTGCTAACCCCTATGTTTGTTAAAAGTGCACCTGGTGAAACCAGGCTGTTGATAGTATAGTAATTAATCCAATCAGTAGCAGTCGTATTTTCTACCCAAATTCTTGTTATGTTTATTGGTAGATTTCCGGAATTTGCAATGGTAATATTAAATTTATTGTTTGATGTAATTTTAGCACTATATAGATCAAACTTTTCTTTACCTGCATCAATCGACATTTGGTTTCTTGCCAAAACAGATTGGTTATAGCTATCTAGAACATTTAGGCTAAATGTTACATAACCAACGGTAGTTACAATTGCAATTATTGCAAAAACCATCCCTACTACACTACTTATACCTCTTCTCGATTTCATGGTGCCGTCACCTGTGTTGCAAATATTGAGCCTCGTGCCGTTGTTATGGTAATGGTTTGGGGTTTGCCACTTGTCCAAGGATAATATTGTGCCCAGGAGTATTCTTTACCTGGAAATATTGCTACGTTTGTCGTATTCAAATATTTTGTATTATTGAACTTTATCTGGGTAACATTAAAGCCAATGTTTCCATAATTAACTATAGTGATATTTATTCCGTGAGTGCTGGGGCTGCCTCCAGGTATACTATAATGACAAGTGCTAGCCGCACTGTGGCAGAACCAGATGTTTTCTACCGTTAAATATTCACTAAGTGCATTACTCTTGCTTGAAGACGAAGAAGCTAGAATATTTTCAGTTGTTGAAACACTACTATGGGCCCAAGCAACAAGTGTGATTCCCAATACTGTGGTACCAGCAAGCAATATTGCACCAACAACTGCACTTATTCCTCTTCTAGGTCTAAAACGCCCCATTACCATCGCTCAAAAAGAAGTAAAAAGAGCTATTATCGGTATGTATGTGTTTAAGTTGAACTTACATTCAACTCTTTATAACGGGTTCTTGTAACGTTTCCGGTTCAGTCAGT
>CAZDTF010000088.1:0-5405 GCA_964508325.1 uncultured Nitrosopumilaceae archaeon
TGTGTAATCAGTATTTTGATAACCACACTGTTTTTTTCTATGTTAATTTTTACGTTCTCAAAAATTGATCTATATTTATTTACTTTTTTTCCATCATGTGTAGTGAAATAACCTTGAATTATTAGCAGACCGTTATCGATCAAGCTGTTTACTTTTCTATAACCAGAGGTTTGTGGTATCTCTGCAATTTGAAGGATTTCTGAAATAATTCTCGGAGTGTCTAAAACAGTATTGAGAATGTTTTTCTTATCTTCATCTCCCAAAGATTCAAAAATTAATTTGATAACAGATGAGTCTTGTATCGTAATCCAATTTGAATTTTGAGTTGTTAATTCTTGTGTAATGATATTTTTCAAAAGCTGGCTTTCAACTCGTTCTTGTATTTTGTGTGTTTGACTCATAATTGTAATTAGTCTCACGAATTCATAAGAGGACTGGAATTTTTGGGAAAAAATTCCTTCCATTTTGGCATTAACACATCTATTTAGGACAAATCAAACAAACTCCTTTAATGACAAAATATTGGAGAGTTGGATGTCTCTTGTTCCTCAAAGAATGAATCATTTCAATATATGGGAGAATATGTTTTAATAGAACTTTTATGAGTAAGAAATAGGGGTTTGGATGTGGAAGACGATTCATCAAATAAAATAACTCGAAGAGGATTTCTAAAAATGCTGGGTGCCGGTGCTTTAGTTGCAGGATTGGGTTTAACTGGCCTTCAAACGCTTACTTCTGGTAAAACTAATGGTTTAAGACAAAGTAATGTTTCATTTGCTGATTCCGGAGGCTCTTGGAAGTTTGGACCTAATACACTTTACACTGCGATTCATGCGGCACTTCTTTACAATGGTAAAATTTTCTACATGGCAGGTTCTGACTATAATCCCAATAACGCAAACGGTCCGTATACAGCAGCTGTATTTGATCCTGCTACTAACACTCAAGTAAATGTTCCATTGTCTGAGGATCTGTGGTGTTAGGGTCATGCCCAACTTGCAAATGGAAATTTATTGATAGCAGGAGGGACTCTAAAATACATTGATGTTTCGCCAAATAATAAGTGGTGGGGCCTTAGCTCCGCTTATGAATTTGATGTACCTTCCCAATCTTTTGTAAAAACGCAGTCAATGGCTCATGGTCGATGGTATCCTACCTTGATGACTTTGAATGGAGGCAAAATTGCGTGTTTTTCCGGACTAGACGAATTCGGTTGTTCTAACCAGCTCACAGAAATTTATGATCCGTCATCAGATACCTGGTCTATTTCATATGACCCATCAAGTAGTGTGAAATACTGTGTCGGAAATTGTACTACTATGCAAGGAGCTGGGTCACCGTGTTATGGTGGTCCAAATAACGGTGCGTCTCCTTACGTTTCATTTTATCCTAGAATGCATCTTATGCCAAGCGGTTTATTGGCTCTGGTTGGTATGAATAGTTTGTTGTGGACTTGGAATCCAGCTACTCGTGTCTGGAATAATGCTGGTCAAATGATGGACACCGCTCAAAGAATTTATGGTACTTCTTTATTACTGCCTCTGCAGAATGATACCACAGAGCAAGGAAAAATCTTGGTTGCTGGTGGCGCTAACACACTTGGAGGCAATGCTAATAATACTTGTCTAATAATAACGCCAAACGGTACAAAGCTTACTCCACAGTTGACGGAATCCATGAAATATCCGAGAATATATCTAAGTTCTGTTATTCTTCCAAATGGAAAGATTATCGTGTTTGGAGGAAGTACCGTAGGAAATCAAGCTCCAAACGCAGTTTACAATCCAGAGATGTTTGATCCTCTTACAGAGAGCTGGACAGTTCTGCCCCCAGCTTCAGTACCGCGTTTGTATCACAGTGTAGCATTATTGCTTCCGGATGGCACAGTGTGGACTGCAGGCACCTCTTATTCAAAAGCAGCACATGAGCTTCGCACTGAGATTTTCAGTCCATCATATGTTTCTGCCACAAGACCTACCATTTCGGCAAATCCAGTCATAACTGGGGGATATGGAGGTTCTATTGCAATCCAAACGCCTGACGCAGCAAGGATTACTTCGGTATCACTAGTCAAGATCTCAACTATTACACATCACTATAATTCTGATCAGAGATTGGTATGGCTTCCGATTCAAAGTACTGATTCAGGCAGTGTAACGGTTAAAGCTCCAATTAATTCTAATCTTGCACCTCCAGGTTATTATTTGATACACATATTGGACAGCAGTTCAGTTCCTTCTGTAGGTAAATTCATTAAAATCCCTTCATAGCCTGTGTGCACTAGTTCTAACAAGTCTTACAGAACTCAAATCTTTTGGTTAAGCGTTGTAAATGTCTTGACTAATTTCAATTAATTTTGTATTCAAGATAATTTTTTTGTATGAATGAAAAATCACTTGCACCTTATGAAGTCAGCTAAACATTTGTCACTTTAGCTAACCAATTTATTAATTCTGGCAAAAAAAATACAGAACACGAATAATAATATAGTAAAAAAGGCACTAGTAACCCTGGCAATAGAATTAACGCTTTTTGAAATTGGAAAAGAAACGTATGACAAAGTTGTCAAGATTCTGTATGATAGATATCAATCCTACATACCTGACTGCTACGAACATCCTCAATATCTAAGTGAGGTACTCAAGGAATTATATGTCAATGTCCATAATGATGTTGTAGAGAAAATCGGAAAACAATTAGAAGAGTTTTCTTATAACGAGCCCATTGCAAGATTCCTGAAATTGATAAGTCAGTAACCTGAAAGAGATAAATTTGAAATCCGCTTTGGAACCAAAAAGAGGAATAAATTTGACCAACCTCAAGTTATAGAACTCTGACTGCCAAAATGTATGACAGAAGACGCTCCAGTAAAGAAGTCATTTATTCAAGAGTTTATGGATTTTTTACAAAAATTTTCAGTAATCGGTCTTGCAATTGCATTTGTTATAGGACAAGCCGCTTCCAAGTTAATTAGTGCATTTGTAAATGATCTCATCACACCATTTATTGGATTGCTTACGCCAAATGCTGGTGATCTCAACAAGGTAGGATTCACAATTGGAAATTCTACCTTCTCATATGGCGACCTTATCTCAAATATAATAAACTTTTTGATTATTGCGCTAGTAATATTTCTGGCGTATAAGCAGCTTTCTAAGATTGGTTTGATGAAAGATCCAATAAAGGGCTAACCATCTAATTGTCTCAATACTATTTTATAATTAATATTTTGGCAATCTTCACTATTGGATCAAGACAAGAAAGACTTACTTGATTCAATCTTTGATTGTAAATTAGATATTGAACATTTACCAGTGCTATGAGACTCTTGGACTCAAACAAGGAGCCTCGATGAAAGAGATCAAACAAGCATATAGGAGACTTGCTCTTCGATACCATCCAGATAAAGACTCGTCTGCCGGTAACGAAACAAGATTTAAGAAAATTTCGGACGCGTACCAAACTTTGAGGCTACATTACAAAGCGGAATTAAAAATAACAAAAAAGTTTGCAGATCTTTATCCTGAAGACGCTGTATCAGCATTTGAACAAGCTGAAGTATTTGTTGCAAAACAAAAGTTTGATGAGGCAATTACATTTTATGATAAAGTATTGGAACAGTTACCGAGATATGAAAATGCTTGGCTCAAAAAAGGTGATGCACTTTCTCACCTACAAAGACATGAGGAAGCACTTGCCTGCTATGAAAAGGTTTTACAAATAAAACCAGAATCAGCAGATGCTTTGAATCTAAAAGGGATATGTCTTTCTGAATTGAAAAGATATGAAGAAGCTCTTGAGTGTTTTGACAAGGTAACTTTGTTAAATCCAATGCATTTGGCTGCATGGAACTTCAAAGGTGTCTGTTATTTTAATTTGAGAAAACTGGAGACAGCACTAGAGTGTTTCGATAAGGCAACAAAGATCGGACCAAAATTTGCTGTTGCTTGGCACAACAAGGGCGGAGTCCTAATGAAGTTGGACAAAAAGAAAGAAGCAGAAAAGTGCTACGAAAAAGCAAAGAAGCTAAGAGAATAATGTTTTTAATAAAAATTTCTGAGGATATATGGTCATTCAATTATTTTTGGATTCAGACACAAAAAATCATCACAATCAGGCTATAAAAAATTAAAATGCTACGATGCTGTATACAAAGTTGTTACAAAATGCTATGTGTAATGGATTGATTTTCAGAAATGATCTTCTGGTGGTACTATGGATAAAATAAAATTTTTTGCAATCTTCCTTCCTGTCCTAATAGGACTAGCGTTTCTTTTTAAAATATTGATTCCTATTGTAATCGCATCTATTGCAATATTTCTGGTAACGATGATTTTATTTAGCAAGAAAAAAGAGGCTGGGGGCTTTTTCTCAACACTTAGGGCAAGAGAACCAACAAAGTTTGTCTGTCTTCAATGTGGCTTTTATCACAACGAAAATGTTTGCCCAAAATGTGGCTCAAAGATCAAAAAATATTACGGGCCAAAACCCTGATTATTCTACATGAAAAGAGATATGAACCTAAACTTGGATCTGACTATTCTAAATGGCTGATGAAAAAAAGAAGTTGAAATCTAACACAGAAGATGATTACAACAAAGCTTTGGCATCTGATGATCCAACCAAAATTTCAAAAGAAGAACAAGAAAAACTTACAAGAGAAGCTATAAAGAAATTCAAATCACTTTCCTGAATTTTTAACTTCTTTTCTAAATGCATCTAATAATTTTTTGGTAGGGATCTTTTATTACGCGGTGTGTATTTTACTAGTAAAGTTTTCATGGATTGCCCATCTTCAAATTTTTCCTTATTATTTTTGCTACATTTCTTATTGTTACACTACTTATTCCTGACGCACTAGCTAGATCTTTCTGAGTTGTCTTTTCTTCATTAATTATGCACGACAAGTAAAGTGCGGCAGATGCAAGTGAGATGGGATTTTTTCCATCGGTTATTCCATTTTCTTTTGCCTTGAACAAGATGTCTAGCGCCTCTCTTTTTGCCTTCTCACTAAGGCCAATTGTACTTGCTATCCTGGAAACAAAATCAGTTGAATTGTATGATTCCAAGTGTAATCCTAGGGTATTAAATAAAACCCTATAATGTCTTGAAAGTTCCTTGACTGTTATGTTTCCGGCACTTGCAATATCCTGTAGGGTTCTTGGCGCATTTGTTTCCCTGCATGCAGCATAAAGTGATGCCAGCATTATTCCTGCAATAGTTCTCCCCTGAGTTATTTTTTTTGTTAGTGCTTTTCTGTATAGGTAGGCAGCTCTCTCTGTTATAACATCAGAAAGATCAAGTTTGGATTTGAGCGTATTAAGAATCACAAATGCTGATCTCAAACTTCGCTCTGTGGTATCCGTCTTGCTTCTACTGTCCCACGTTCGTAACCTATTGAAAGT
>CAZDTF010000089.1:0-5350 GCA_964508325.1 uncultured Nitrosopumilaceae archaeon
TGGCTTCATGGGATTTGTTTTGTTCTAAAGAATTTAACCACTTGGATTGAAAACCCTGATACTTGATTCAATAAATCAAAATAATTGATCTTATACATGACTACTGAATTACAAGGAATAGGCGAAAACCAATTAAATGCAAAAGAATTCAGAGGAAGAAAAGTAATTGATAGAGAAGGAATTGAATATGGAAGGGTAAAACATGTGCAAATTGACTGCGATACATTACAGGTAACTGGAATTACAGTTCATGAAGGATTCCACAAGGACTACTTTCTACCACGTGAACACATTGACAGGTTCACAAATGAATCAGTTTTACTTGGAACTGCACCACTAAGAAAAAACACATCTGTAGTTGACATTGATGGTCACAAAATAGGTAAAATCAAAAAAATAAATAAAAACCAAGGTACCAACGAAATTGAATCGATCGAGGTTTCTGATGGACTTACTGGCTCTAGAATATTTTCAAAATCTGAAATATGGGGAATCGGAGAAAAAGTTATTCTTAAACTTACAAAAGACGAATACAAGAAATCTAACTAATTCTTATTTTTGAATCTTTTAGATTGATTGACACTCCGTAGCCTCGAAGGAGTTTGACGTTGTAATGAATAATGGTTCTTCCTTTAAGAGTCAAATTGTTTCCTCGTGGCTTTTGTAATTTACTCCGAGGATTGGAAATAATTCTATAGCGATTTTTTTCAACGCTGGATAACCGTAACAATGAATTTTGTTGTCTTTCTTAATAACCAAATATTCTGCTTTGCCCTCTTTCGTTATGTTAATACCTAAGACTTCTTCGGTATTTTTGAATTCCTGGATGGATAGTTCTTTTTCATTCTCTTCAAGCTTTAGATAGAGCATTTTTCCTTTGACTTTATCAGTAACAACATTAGGGCTGTAGGAGATTATACGGCTTTTATCAAATCTAGAAGTGCTTATATCTAGAATTTCTTGCTCATTTTTAAAATAATCATCTACTTCCCTTCCGAAAACCTCAAAAAATTTCTTATTATCTACAGGAAAATGCTTTTCAGAAGAAGACTTTGTTTCATCAGTAACTACCATTCCAATACCGATTTGATCGTTTTGTGGGAAAAAATGTAAATGCGAATTCTTATCGTCTGAATCTTTCCACATGAAATTAACATCAGCCAATCCCTTTTCCAAATTCACGTCAGAGAAATCTTTTCCAAAACTCTTAAAGATTAGAAAACCGAGTTTCACGGCATTTATCTTTCGTCTAATGCGTCTAGGAATTGAAATTTCCTTTCTGAGTATTTTCATCATTGTTATTCCTACGAGAAAACCTGAGAGAGGCTTGTCCTGAAATATTGTTAATGTCATTTACATTATTATGAAAATTATCACCTTAAGGCTTTACGATAACCTGCAGATTTTCACGATTAAACGAGGGGGATTCTATTTTTACTGATTGTTAATGAACTCGTATGCAGATTCAAAACAAAAATTTAGGACCTTCGATACCGTTATTTTATCAATTCAAGCTAAAGTAGATAATTGCATGCAATAGAGATAGGAGATCTAACAAAGATCTTTAACAAACGCACCAAGGCTGTAGATGGCATCAGCTTTGTGGTACAAGAAGGTGAAATCTTTGGTTTGCTTGGACCTAACGGAGCTGGTAAGACTACAACAATTAGAATGGTTACCAATCTTACTACGCCAACTTCTGGATCCATCATGGTATTTGGATCAAACGTTTCTAATACGCCAGAACAAGTTAGGCAGATGTTAGGTTATATCCCCCAATCAATCTCTGTTGATGCAGATCTTACAGCATATGAGAATTTGCTCATCTTTGCCAAACTTTTCTATGTTCCAAAAAACGAGAGGGACAAGAGGATACGATTTGCACTAAGGTACATGGGACTAGAAGACAGGACAGATGATCTAGTCAAGCGCTTTTCTGGAGGGATGATGCGAAGATTAGAGGTTGCACAGGCACTTGTAAATCAACCAAAGATGCTCATACTAGACGAACCAAGCATTGGACTCGATCCATCTTCCAAGATGCAGATGTGGAAATATCTAAGGCAGCTAAACGAAGACTTTGGGACTACGATTCTTATCACAACACATGACATGTCTGAAGCTGACGAATTATGTGATAGAATTGCGGTAATGAGTTCTGGAAAAATTGCAGTCATAGGATCACCTGTGGAACTAAAGGAATCTGTTGGAAAAGAAACGATCACCATATCTCTACAATCAGCATCTTCATCTGAACAAATCTTGTCTCCATTACCAGAAGAACTTGGTATGGTATATAGTAATGATGGAAAAATAATAAAAATTTTGACAAGAAATGGAGAGCATGCAATTCCAAAAATTTTAGAATTATTCAGAAATGCAGGATTAAATGTAGATTCAGTTTCTCTAAATAAAATAACTTTGGATGATGTTTTTATAAAATATGCAAAGACAAAATTTGAAGCAGAAAATACTGAATCAAACAGAGATGCTCGTTTGGTACGGCGAACCTACAGGAGACGTGCAGGATGACCCCACAGAGGTTTGCAAGCAGCATTCTTACTGTTGCTGAAATAGAGGTACGTAAGATACGTCATGATTCATCTGAATTATGGACAAGGATAATCCAACCAGCATTGTGGTTATTAGTTTTCGGTGAAGTCTTCAATGGGATAAGGGGGTTTGCACCAACCGGAATACCATACCTAGAATTCATAACACCTGGAATACTTGCCCAGTCTGTTCAATTTATCGCAATTTTTTATGGCATCACAATAGTTTGGGAAAAAGATGTCGGGCTCTTGACAAAATTGCTCTCCACTCCCTCTCCAAGATCATCTATTATAATTGGCAAAGCACTTGCTGCTGGATTTCGTGGAATCTTTCAGGCCATAATGATATTTGGACTTGCACTCTTACTTGGTGTAAATTTAAGATTTGATCCTTTGGACATTGCAGGTACATTCTTTGTTATTGTATTATTTGCCATGTGCTTTACAAGCCTCTCCATGGCACTTGCATCGTTTTTGAAAACACGTGAAAGAATGATGGGCATAGGCCAAGCCATTACAATGCCATTGTTCTTTGCAAGTAGTGCCATCTATCCAATAGCTCTGATGCCAAAGTGGTTGCAAATCATTTCCTTGGGAAACCCCCTAACCTATGTAGTTAATGCTCTACGAGCAATGCTCTTGACAGGCAACTACTCTAACTTGCCAATTGATATGTTTGCACTAGTAATTTCCACTGCCGTGATGATTGTACTTGCATCACTTGGATTAAAGCGCCTAGTTGATTAGAAGACATTCACTTTGTGAGAAAGATCAAGACATGCTTCACAAAAAAAGTCGCCCAACCCTTCTAATTGACCTTAATTGACAAAAACTGCAATAATTCCTAACTTTGGAGATCTTTTTAGTATTTTGTAATTTATGCCAGTTGAAAACGTACCCCTTCTTACTAATAGGGATTATAGCTATAGTACTTGCTAGTACATTCTTTATTCCATCTTCTAGTGCAACTACTGCTCCTCAATATGCTACGCAATGGGGTTCATATGGACTTGGAAAACTAGGCCAGTTTGCTTTTCCACAGGGGATATCTATGGACTCTTCTGGCAATGTCTATGTTACAGACTTGGGTAATAGACGGGTTGAAAAATTTGATTTCAATGGAAACTTCTTAGATACGTGGGGAACTAAAGGTGATGGAAATGGACAATTTCAAGCTCCAGTCGGAATTACAGTTCATGGAAATTCTGTCTATGTTGTTGATAATGAACAAAACATAATTCAAGAATTTGATACTACGGGCAAATTCGTAATTCAATGGGGGAGTAAAGGCAATGGCAATGGGCAATTTTTATTGCCACAAGGAATTACCACAGATACAAGTGGGGATGTTTATGTTGCTGATACTGGAAACAGTAGGATAGAAAAATTTTCCGCTGACGGTAAGTTCATAACATCAATTGGACAGAGCGGTCTTAACGATGGTCAATTTCTTTCTCCACGCGGAGTAGCAGCTGATTCGCAGGGAAGTATCTATGTATCAGATTCTGGAAATAATAGAGTTGAAAAGTTCACCCAAGATGGTGTTTTCTTGAAAACTTTTTCTGCATCTTCTGGTTCTAACTTTAAGACACCACTTGGATTAAGTGTTGATTCTTCAGGCAATATTTATGTCACCGATACTGGTAATAATCAAATTGTAGAAATTAATAAGGACGGAAATCCAATTACTGCATGGGGAAGTCAGGGAACTGGACCTGATTTCTTTGACAATCCAAGAGACATTACAATTGATTCTGCTGGAAATGTCTATGTAGTAGACAGTAGCAACAACAGAATCCAAAAATTTGGTTCTTTGTCCTCGCCAATATCACAAACCTCAAATCCAGTTGATAATCAAACACAACAAAACATTCCAAAAATAATTAACTCAAATGATAAAACTCCTCCAACAATAACTGCACCTGCAGACATGACAGTTCAAGCATCTGGAATGTTAACTCCTGTCTCAATTAGTCAGGCAACCGCAACAGACGATACTTCGGTTACCTCAATTACTAACGATGCACCATCAAAATTCCCACTTGGCACCACCATAGTTACTTGGACCGCAACTGATTCGGGGGGAAACATTGCAAAGGCCATACAAAAGATTACTGTAATAGATACTACTGCACCAACATTGACTGCACCGCCAAATGTGACTGTAGAAGCAAAAAGTCCTGATCATAACTCTGTTGATCTTGGATTACCATCAGCTTTTGACTCAGTCGGAGTTCTATCCGTTACAAACGATGCACCTGCGTATTTTCCATTGGGACAGACAATTGTAACTTGGACCGCTAAAGATGCATCGGGAAACGACGCAACTGCAAAACAAATTGTTACTGTTCAGGATACAACCCCTCCGACCATTCATGCACCCTCTGACATTACAACCGAAGCAACAAGTGCTACAAATAATGTAGTCGATTTAGGTAATGCAACTGTAACTGATAACGGCATAATACAATCTGTAACCAATAATGCACCAAAGGCATTTCCAATAGGTACAACGACAGTGAAATGGACTGCAAAGGACGCTGCAGGTAATGGTGCTACTGCTACCCAGATAGTCAAGATAGTTGATACTACTGCACCAAAATTGACTCCGCCATCAAATGTTGTATTTGAAGCTACGTCGATAACCAATAATCAAGTACCTTTGGGTAATGCCACCGTAACTGACAATGGAATAATACAAACAGTAACAAACAACGCTCCAAAATCTTTCCCACTTGGACAGACTCTTGTATTGTGGACAGCAAAGGACGCAGCAGGTAACATCTCAAACGCTACTC
>CAZDTF010000090.1:0-3930 GCA_964508325.1 uncultured Nitrosopumilaceae archaeon
ACATCAACATGTAGGTAAAAGTTCTACAGTGTCAAGGAATGCCCCACCAGTACGCAAAGTTGGTAGCATAGCAGCTAGAAAGACTGGTAGAGCGCGGATCAAGGAAAGACAATAATTTTTCAAGAAATCCCCAAAACTAATTAAGACTTTAACAAAATTATTCGCTATGTCACATAAGCGTGTTCATATCTTTGTAAAAGGGAGAGTTCAAGGAGTTTATTTTCGTCAAGGAATGAAAGATATTGCAGAAATGAAAAATGTGACAGGTTGGGTAAGAAATCTTCAAGATAAAAGAGTAGAGGCAGTGCTAGAAGGAAAAGATTCTGATGTAGATTCAGTAATAGAGTGGAGTCACGTTGGACCTCCAAACGCTACAGTTGATAGTGTTGAGATTAAAAATGAAAACTACAAGGGCAAATTTTCAAAATTTGAAATCTTGATCTAATGTATCGCATTATATGCATCCAAAAGAAGATTTTTCATCTCATCTAGGTCTTGACCAGGTTTTATCACAACTTCTTTTTGTGGTTCCTTTCTATCACTTCTTATTTTTATTAATATAGAGTTACGTTGAGGCTCCATATCAGCGAAGAATCTAAAAGTCATAGATTTGCAAAATACTACTCTATGCATGCGTATATCTTCAATTACATTTTTTCCAAGAGATAAACAATATTCTCTTAAGGAGTCAAAGTTTGGTTTTACCAAAGGAGCAATCTGCTTTTCAAAATCTTCATAGTTTCTTTTATTATCTGAAGAAATTAGATCCATGATTATTGCATTGATTAAGGAATATTTAGTAGTAGCTCTGCCAGTTCCAGTCTAAACAGATAGTCTCATTTCATGTCAAGCAAGATCCGCCACGTAGACGTCGCAGCGTGGACACTCTACCTTAGGATTGCTCCCTCCCGGACCTCATCCCTTTCAGCAGTTCGGTCTTGGAGACCATCCCTTCGGATAGCTCCAGTCCTGCATCCACCCGCTTCGGCGTGATTTCATTTCCGCAAGTCAAGTGAGTATTATCCATCTAGAGATTTACCCAGCAGTTATCAGATCTCTGCGTATAGCCGGTTTCAGATTTGGGGCACGGCTAGCACCCCGATCTTCCCTACTACCACTCATTCTTACAATGAAATCTTATATTTGCATTAGGATCAGCCGCGCTTTAGATTTACAAGCATACTGCAAACCGAACAGACATTTCCAGTACATTCGCTGCCACATTTGGAACAAATTTTTCTTTGTTTATAGTTTGAGTCTTTAACTACGGAAGAAATTTTCATTATTGATTTATACATGTTATTTTTAATTCCACTATGTTTGTTTTCCATAGAATTCAGGAATTCACGTATTTCAGTTCTTATTCCTTCACTCATATGGGGGCATTGTTCTGATTGAAAGGGAATTTCATTAACAAATGCATAAAACACAATTTCGTTTTCGTATATCTCACAAAATGGCTTTATTTTTCTAGTTTTGTTGGATGACGTATCCGGGTTCATCCATCCAATCTTGTTTATATCTCCTGATAATACATTAATAACAAAAGTCTGAAGAACATCATCTAAGTTATGCCCTGTTGCAACCACATCTACACCTAAATCTTTTGCGCCAAAATCGATTGCTCGCCTTCTCAAGGTTCCACAAATAGAACATGATGATGTTTTTTCATTTTCTCTAAGTTCTAGAGATTCTTGTAAAGTTATATCAAAAAGCTCTTTGTAGGGAAATACCTTGTATTCTACGCCAATATTATTACAAAAACTTTTTACAATTTCTAATGCTTCATCCCTATAACCAGGAATTCCTTCATCTATCGTTATTGCTTTAAGTTCAAAGTTATGCGATTCAGACATTTTTTTTAGTATATGCAAAAGAGAAAGTGAATCTTTTCCTCCTGATACTGCTACGCCAACAATGTCGTCATTTTCTATCATGTTGTACTTTGATATTGTTCTTGCAGTTTTTTGTAATAATGAATTTGAAAAACAATTAGCACAAAGGGTTTCTCCAGAATACTTTTTTGAGTATGCAGCTATATTGTCACATCTGTCACATTTCATACAGGATTTTTTTTATGCCCAAATTTAACCATATGTGATTTCTAGAAAACCTAGAACTGTTATTTTTATATTGTAATAAAGCCAGATTTGACTACTGATAATGCTATGTTAAGTCCAAATAATGCAAAAGTTAATGCATAAATTGACCACATTGCAACCTTTAATGCCTTGTCTGAGATCTTTTTCTCAATTATACTATGTATGAATTTTCCTCCATCCAGTATGGGAAGGGGAAGCATGTTGAATATTCCGATAAAAAATGAGAGCATCCAAAGCCAAAGAAGAAACATGAATACTTCTGGACTCCAATGAATGTAATATGGCACAACAGGTTGATATGCTGGAAACGCAGCTCTCAAAATTCCAAGCATCCCTTTTTCTGGATTATCTTTAGAAGCTGTAGGTACCACAGGAATCTGCAAAGGTTGTCCTTCTCTAAGTATTGAAACTGATGCAGCTTCTCCTGGTTTCAAATTTGTTTTTTGAAAATCTTGTGGATTAACAATAGGCACTCCATTAATTGCGGTAATGATGTCATCTTTGAGTAGTCCTGCTTTTGCCGCACCAGATCCTTCTGTCACTGAAATTATCGGTACACCCAAGGGTTCATGGTAGAATGTGCTGCGAATTGGGTCTGGCATTAATAATGCAAAAGAAGGATTGAAAATTAACAAGCCAGCTATAATAAATGAAAAAAGAACGTTTGATGTTGCTCCCGCACCTATCACTCTAAGTCTTGAGATTTTACGTGCCTTGGCAAACTCTTCTTCATCTGGTTCCACAAATCCTGCAAATAATGCGATAAATACTGCAAAACCACCAGTCTTAATTTTTATTTTTTCTAAAGTGGCTACAATGCCGTGTGCACCTTCATGAATTACAAGAACAATTGGAACAGCTAGCAAAAAGTATGCTATGTTTGGACCTGATTGGATGGTGACCCCTGGTATTAGGACTGTCATCTCAGAAAACGACTCTGGTTTTATGAAGAAATTGGAAAGGTTGGATATAAGATACCAAAAGGCAAAACCCATCATTATGAAACCCGCAATTACGCTTGTATTAGAAAATAGTCTTGTTAATTTCTGAGTTCTATCTAAAATCCTGGATAGAATGAGCTGTACGTTTTGGTTCTTGTAGACAAGACTGTAAGGTTTTATCTCAAAACCATGCTTGTCGAGCTTAGAAGCTTTTGCTATCGCGAATACTATTACCCACACAATTAGAACGTAGATGATTGAGTTCTGTGTCAAAAAATTAAATGCCAAATTAATTGATACTCTTTTTAGTCAGGGCAAATTTATCGGTTGCTATGGGAGCAATGATAATAATTTCAACCTACCCAGACAGGAAATCTGTTCTAAAAATTACAAATGTAGTGATAACAAAACAACTTGCTGCATGTGTTAATTTCACCAAAATAAATTCGATTTATACATGGCAAGGCAAAATTGAAAAAACAGAGGAATTTTTAGCATTTTTTAAAACAACATCAAAAGTAAGTTCATCATTAAAAAATGAGATCAAAAAGTTACACCCGTATAAAGTTCCAGAAATTGCAGAGATAAAAATAAACTCTGTAAACAAGTCTTACTTAGACTGGCTTATGCAATCAACTGGGAACAAATCTCAAAAGTGAAACAATTCCACCTAATGATGAAACCCTTAAACCAACATCAGTTGTAGAATCTACTGCAAAAACATTAACCCCTCTGTTTTCTGCTTGATTAAGAAATTCTATTACTTTATCTTCTTCCTGGTTTTCAAAAACTTGTTCAGAAAAAACAAGTGATTCAACAGCTCACCCATCGTTTGCCCTCTGCGTTTCTTGAAAACCAGCGGTAACTTTATCGCTTTTTTTATTTCC
>CAZDTF010000090.1:3940-5337 GCA_964508325.1 uncultured Nitrosopumilaceae archaeon
TTTACCCGTAGCATGAGTTCATCAATGATTGCGGAGACTGTTGCAATCTTGCTTTGTGCCATTACTTGTTTCATAGCTTCTGATTTTATGAAGGTGTAAATCCCATCTTCTCCACCAGAATCAATACCTTCTGCAACCTGGATGTTATGTTTTTTTCCAAGGGGAAACTCTGAAAGAAAATTTCCAAATCGTCTTTTTGTTTCACCTGGACCAAATATTATTATGAGATCGCCTTCTTGAATAGAAGGCAATATTGCACTTTGAACATCTTCAAAAAAAGTCTCAATGTTAAATTTTGCCTTGTATCTCTTTCCGCTTGCGCCAGAATACATGTTTGGCATTAGCTTAAGGTGAGTACCACTTAGTCTTCCTATCCCACAATCACCTGTGTCTATAGCTACTAGCATGAAACTATGATTTTCTTTTTTCGTATAGATCAATTTTTTTTCAATATCGGTCCAATTCTTTTTTGTTAAGATAAATGGTTCCCCAATTTTAAGTATTAAAGAATGATGTGATCCCTTTTGTACAGATTCACTATATGATTCTATTATAGTTCCATGAGCTTTTAGTCTATCTACTACGTCATCGATAGAAATTTTTTCAACATGTAATGCAATTCTTATTTTAACTCGTTCTCCTCTATCAGGCCTTGAAAAATCCTTTTCGTGTTTTATTGCACGTATTGTATCTCCAGTAAGCTTGTCCCCTTTTTTTATTATTCTCCGCAATGTGAATAGGTCATCTGATTCTTCAGGAATCAATGCTACTGAATTCTCATCAATTGGTTTTGCGATCATTTTGTAACCTTAACATTAAAAACCAAAAATAAAAAGAGGTCTAATTAGTCAATTCGCTTGTTTTGGCTTGTTGTTTTTCTCCAGCTTTTTTTCTTAGATAATTTTGGACCCATTCCTGAGTAATAACACCTGCTTCTGTCAAATTTACAAGCGTGTTTGTAGAAGCTTCACCTGTTACTTTTCCACTATTTCGTCTAATCTGGCGCCACTTTAAATTCGTGTTTCCACTTTTTGATGAATATATGATGCCTAGAACATCCTTTGCATTTACAAAAGTCATGTCACGAATTTTTTTGAGAGTTACCTTGTCTGCAGCCTCAACATAAATAAGACCTGGACTCTCTTCACGTTCTGGAAATACCTCATAATCCTCAAAATAGCTTTCAGGAATGAAAGAATTACAAGTGCTAAGGATCACAAACTTCCTAAAACTTTCAAGGGAGCACGCAGCATCAATTGTAACCATTTAGGTTAAATTCTGACCCCTGCCTTTTATCAAGCTTCTTGAAAGACTCAATTAGGAACAACAGAAATTAGATGTCGCAGGCGTTGATGACCAAATCCCTTTGATTTGATGAGAAGGATCTTGAGTTCTGA
>CAZDTF010000091.1:0-3497 GCA_964508325.1 uncultured Nitrosopumilaceae archaeon
AAAAAAAAATTTCATAAAGAAAAATTGTAAGGCTTGAAACGTTTGCTCATATGCCATATTTACCAAACCTTTCTTCTCCTGAAGAAGACCCATTTGCAAAATCTTTGGATTCCTTAATAGACGAGATAGGAAGATGCACCAAATTGGGAATACCTTACATTGTAGCACATCTTGGCAGTCATAAAGGAGCTGGCGACAAAAAAGGAATTGAAAAACTAATTAAAGCATTTACCAAGGCTGCTAAAGAAACACAGGATGAAGTTACTATACTTCTTGAGAACACCGCGGGACAAAAAAATAGTGTTGGTTCTGATTTTGAACAGCTTGCTTCAATATTATTTCAGCTCAAGCCTGCAAAAAGATTTGGCGTCTGTCTAGATACATGTCACGCCTTTGCAGCAGGATATGATTTGAGAACAGAAAAAACTGTTGCTTTAACTCTAAAAAAATTTAAAAAAGCAATAGGTTTTGAACATCTCAAAATAATCCATTTAAACGACTCTAAAGGAGAGATTGGTTGTAATATTGATAGACATGAGCACATTGGATTAGGTCAGATTGGTGAGAAGGGTCTTGCTCATGTCATAAAATTTGCCAATTCTAAAAATATTCCAATTATCTTAGAGACCCCAATAGATGAAAAACGTGATGGTCTTGGAAACATAAAAAAAGTAAAGGAATTAGCGTAAATAGAGATGAGTTTGAGTAGAGGTACTTGTTGTGAATTATGATCAGGTAATGCAGCTTGCACTAGAGCGTGGATTTTATTTTCCAAGCTGTGAAGTTTACGCGGATGCACAAGCTGGTTTTTGGGAATATGGTCCATCTGGAGTTAGTCTAAAAAACAAATTCGTTGAATTGTGGAGACGAGAGCTTGTCAGGAGAGACAGGATGATGGAGATAGATGGTTCTCAAATAATGTCAAAATCTGTTTTTGTTGCATCGGGTCATCTTTCTAGTTTTGCTGATCCCATTGTTGCATGTCAGAAATGCAAATCTATCTTTAGGGCTGATAAATTAATTACAGAGATTACATCAATTGTTGTGCCTGAAAGTGCTGAACTTTCGGAGTTTAATAAAATAATTTCGGAGAAGAACTTGGTCTGCCCTAGATGCAAGGGTCCATTTGATGCAGCGCACAAATTCAATATGATGTTTGAGGTTGGCATAGGTCCTGAATCAGAATCCGCTTATCTTAGACCAGAAACGTGTCAATCTATTTTTGTTGACTTTCCAAGGCTCTTTAAAACAATGCGGGGAAAATTGCCCATAGGAATTGCCCAGATAGGCAAAAGCTTTAGAAACGAGATCTCTCCAAGGCAAAGTCTTTTAAGACTTAGAGAATTTTATCAGGCTGAAATTGAGGTCTTTTGTAATCCAAACAAATTAGATAATCTTGATAAATTCTCTGAGGTTGAAAATACTGAACTTAGGATTATGGTTAATGATGAAATCAAAACCATGACTTGCAGTCAGGCTCTAGATTCTGGAGCTTTACCAAACAAGCTTGTTGCGTATTATCTTGGTTTACTGATAGAGTTTTACCAAAAGACTGGAATTGATGTTTCAAGAAGCAGATTCAGAAAACTAGGAGACAAGGAAAAGGCGTTTTATGCATCTGTAGCATTTGATTTTGAAGTTGAAACAACCATAGGATGGCTTGAACTTGTTGCATGTAATTATAGGTCTGACTATGATTTGAAAAGCCATGCAAGTATAAGTAAGGAAAAATTTGAGGTCTTAGATGACGAAGTAAAGGTACTTCCACACATTTTTGAACTCTCGATGGGAATAGATCGAAGCCTTTACACCATTTTAGAACATAATATTCGAGATGACAAGCAGAACGAAAGAATTGTCTTGTCCTTAAAACCATATCTTGCTCCAGTCCAAGTAGGAGTGCTTTCTCTTATAAAAAAAGATGGTCTTGCAGAAAAGGCCGAAGAAATTTTTTTGAAATTCAGAACAAAATATGACACTTTTTTGGATCATTCTGGTGCTATAGGTAGAAGATATCGAAGATTAGACGAGGTAGGTGCACCATTTGCTATTACAGTAGATCATCAGACTCTACAAGATGAGACTGTTACTATAAGGATGCGCGATCCTATGAGTCAGGAGAGAATAAAAATTTCTGATCTTGATTCGTATCTTGCAAAAGCCACGGCCTATCCATCATCATTATAACGGTGCTTATGATGATGTTCACCACTCCAACCACTTTGACTGCTGTTATTATCGTTATTATTACTTGGAGTAATCGTTACAATTTGAATGATAGTGGCAGAATTACCTGAATGATCAGTTGCAGTCCAGATAACTTGAGTGCTACCAACTGAAAATCCCTGTGATGGAGAATTATTGATAATGATTGGATTTGGATCAACCAAATCATTAACAGTTGGAACACCAAGATTAACTTGAGTCAATAGTCCGGTTGATACCGCTTTAATGTTTGGTGGCATTTTTATTGTTGGAGGAGTAGTATCTCTTACTGAGACTGCAAATATTATAGGTAGTGAAATATTTCCCGCTGCATCTTTAGCAGTACAAGTCACAGTTGTTGTACCTATTGGAAATTGTGAACCAGATGGAGGTGTGCATGTAACAGGTGTTATTCCTTGACCACCTGTAGATTTGAGTGTGAATGTGACAACAGCTCCTGAAGGGCCAGTAGCTTCTGCCGTAACATTTGTTGGATGTGATAACACAGGTATTAATGGATTAACTTGAAGATTTATCGTGATATGTGCTGTTGCAGTTGCAGTATTTCCCGCTGCATCTTTAGCAGTACAAGTCACAGTTGTTGTACCTATTGGAAATTGTGAACCAGATGGAGGTGTGCATGTAACAGTTGGCATACCATTATTATCAATAGCAGCTACAGTATAAGAGACAACCAATCCTGTAGGATTCATACTAAACAATACTTGATCGCTTGGGGGTATTGTAAACGTAGGTGGTATTGTATCTGGCATAGGTTGTACTATAACGTTAAATGATTTTGTTGCAGCATTTCCGTACATGTCTGTGGCTGTACAAGATACAGTTGTGGTACCAACTGTAAATGTAGAGCCAGAGGAAGGATTACATGAAATTGTTGGTATTCCTTGATTAGCTGTAGCAGTAGCGGTATATGTTACAACAGTCCCCATAACACTTGTAGCAGTAGTTGTAATGTCTGCAGGTACAGTTAAGATCGGTGGAATTGTAGATGGTGGCGCGGCGGTAATAATCACAGAAACAGTGTTATCATCAGTATTTGCCACGTAAATATTACCGTTAGTAGAATCAAAGGCAACACCGTATGGATTTGTGCCAACGGTTAGTGTATTAGTTACAGTTTTTAATGCTCCACTAATAACGGAGACAGTGTTATCACCAGAGTTTGACACGTAAATATTACCTTTGATAGAATCAAAGGTAACACCGTTAGGAGAATTGCCAACCGTTATTGTATTAGTTACAGTTTTTGATGCTCCACTAATAACGGAGAC
>CAZDTF010000091.1:3597-5323 GCA_964508325.1 uncultured Nitrosopumilaceae archaeon
CGTAAATATTACCGTTAGTAGAATCAAAGGCAACACCGTATGGATTTGTGCCAACCGTTATTGTATTAGTTACAGTTTTTGATGCTCCACTAATAACGGAGACAGTTTTATCACCAGTATTTGCCACGTAAATATTACCGTTAGTAGAATCAAAGGCAACACCGTATGGATTTGTGCCAACCGTTATTGTATTAGTTACAGTTTTTGATGCTCCACTAATAACGGAGACAGTTTTATCACCAGTATTTGCCACGTAAATATTACCGTTAGTAGAATCAAAGGCAACACCGTATGGATTTGTGCCAACCGTTATTGTATTAGTTACAGTTTTTGATGCTCCACTAATAACGGAGACAGTGTTATCAACAGAGTTTGCCACGTAAATATTACCGTTAGTAGAATCAAAGGTAACACAATTGGGTGCATTGCCAACTTTTATTGGAGTAGTGACATAATCTGCGTGTGCAACAGGTATTGTTGAAGATAAAATTGCTAAAGTTAAAGAAACTGTTGTTATCAATATCCACTGTGTGCATTTGTTACTATGATACATGATATTTTTCAAGGTTTTTGTAATTATAAAAACCCCCTCTGCCAAAAAGGGAAATGAGTTTTTCTTATATTATGAAATTTACTTTGCTTCAGATACAAAGGGTGTATTTTCTGGATTATACTTTATCTTCAAGAAGACATCCTGCATTGCTTGAGCTTGTTGTAGTAGATTAATTTGTGAATCAATCTCTACTTTCCATTGGCCTACAATTGGGTCTACAGATGTAATTGAGAATCTCTCAAGTGAACTTTCTGATCCAGAATATCTTACTCTGTATATCTGGTCACCTATTGTTATGCTCTTGATTTGTCCTGGCATGCCAAATGTACTTCCTGTCACAAGGCAACCAGAACCACCTATCACACATGTTCCGTCTGGTGTAATAACCTTGAAGACCTTGCTGCCATCGTTTTTAAACGAAGAGTACAAAACTTCTGGATTTGCAACAATGTGACCGTTGTTGTCTTTGATCACACCAATTTGTATCGGTTGCATTATGGAAACAGTTTTGACTGATGAGAATGTGGTTATAGCTGCCTCAGCTGAAAACTTTTTATCATAAATGTTTGCTACTGCTTGAATTTGGTGATTGGTTAGTTGATCCGTTGGCTGTGTCTTCCATTCCAATTTAACTGCTGTTTGTCCTGCACTGAAGAGCTGAGTTGGTGATGTGTATACTGTATTTCCATCAACCACAAGAGAAATTGTTCCAAAGATAGAACTATCTACAGCAGTAAGATATGCAGTTGGTCTTGCTATTGTACCTGCTGCTCTGTTTTGTATTACATCTAGTTCTAGCTTTGCATTAATTGGATAGTCTGGTTTTACACCAACACTATACTGTGTTGAATCTGATATTTTTCTTGCCTGGTTTTCAACATGTATCCAGTATTGTAAGGCTGGTGATTTCATAAATTGTGGCGGGATTGTTCCAGAAATGATGTATGTAGAGTTTGTCACAGGTAGAGGTATAATGTCCATTTTTACTGAAGCATAATTGGTAGTATCTTGTCCTAGTGTGACATATCTTAGTTCTGCACGATCAAGTGGTGTTGGGCTATCAATTATAGAATAAACTGACATTGGTATTATGTCCACATATTGGTTTGTTACATCAGATGATAGAACTTTGGTTGCATTTCTTATCTGTAACTTGACATCAAATATCTTTGT
>CAZDTF010000092.1:0-5295 GCA_964508325.1 uncultured Nitrosopumilaceae archaeon
GCTTTGGCGTCAGGAATTATAATTTACGGAATATTAATTGCATATGGTCTTACAGGTACTGCTAGCATAGGAGATGTAATTTCATGTTTCTCAAAACTTGTACCAGACATGATGCCGCTGGCACTTCTAGCAGTAGGAATGTTCATTGCAGGTTTTGGATTTAAAATTGGTCTTGTACCATTTCACATGTGGCTTCCTGATACATACGAAGGATCTCCACCTACTATTGCTGGACTTTTAGCAGCAGGTACAAAGAAAGCAGGATTTGCTGCTGCTTTACGTGTAATAATAATGGGTACAATTGCCCTAAATGTTGATTGGGCTTTTGCACTTGGAATAATTGCTATTATAACAATGACTGTGGGCAACTTAGCTGCAATCATGCAAAAGAATCTCACTAGAATGCTTGCATATTCCAGTATAGGTCATGCTGGATACATATTGATTGGATTGAGTGTTGCACCTTTTTCCCAAATTGGTATTCAAGCATCACTCTTTCACATACTAAATCACGCAGTAATGAAGCAGCTGCCTTTATTGCAGCAGCAGGAATAATTACTACACTAGCAGTCTCGCACATTGACAAGTTACGTGGTCTAGGAAAACGAATGCCAATAACATCACTTGGCTTGGTAATTTCGTTACTAGCACTAGCAGGTGTTCCTCCACTAAATGGATTCTGGAGTAAACTTATGTTGTTTGGTGCAGCTATTAACGCTGGCTCTGTAGCACCATGGACTCCTTATCTTGCAGTGGCAGGTGTTCTAAACAGTGCACTATCTCTTGCATACTATGGTTGGATAATAAGAAAGATGTACTTTGAAGAAGGTGAATCAGATAAGAGAGTAAAAGAACCAAAATCTATAATTGCTGTTATGATATTCTCGATTATATTCATGGTAGGAATTGGTGTTTATCCTGATCCAATAATTGAATTTGCGAAATCGGCAGTTCCAAACCTTAGTGCACTTTCAACTATACACTAAACATTGTAAGATCTACAAGATTCTCTAGATGAGATTTTGCAGAACTCTCTTTGATTTTTCTCAAACCTATTTTTGATTTTTGAGAATAATCTTTTAGTAAGAAATCCATGTGATTAAAGATATTACGTGGATCTGAACTCTTTTTTATTAAAGCATTAAATAATTTATCCTCATTATTCCAATCCTGCAGATCATCATGAATTTGATATGCAATTCCTACATTTTTTCCATATTCTGCAAGAGCAAGTATTTGATCCTCTGTTCCGCCTCCAAGTATGGCACCAATTTTTGAAGCCGCTTCAAAAGCAGTTGCGGTTTTATATTCAATTACCTTAAGATAATCATCAAAAGTAACATCTTCACTTGATTCTAATCTAGTCTCAATCATCTCACCATCACTCATCATCATTGCGGTGTTAGCAAGTTCGCTTGCAATTCTTGGATTATTCAGCCTTGATGATATATTTAGAATCAAACCAAGAACAAAATCGCCGGTAATTATGCTTGTGTTATATCCGTATTTTATGTGAAATGGATCTTTCCTCCTCCTTAAAATCTCATTATCAATTATATCATCATGTATTACTGATTCTGTATGTAGCAATTCAACAGCACAGGCCGCAATATACGCATTTTCATCACAATTTCCGACACTTTCTGCAGATAACAAAAGAATAAGCGGTCTAATTCTTTTTCCTCCTTCAAGAGCATATTGAAGGGGTTCAACAAATTCAGAAGCAGAATAAAGTTCTAATTCATGTTTTAGTGAAGCGTTTATTTTATCTACATATTGTTTGTAGTCTTTTAATAATGGGTTTATTTCAAAATTTTTTCTATCCAAAAATCTGCACAAAACTTAACCTTGTGTTACAATATTAATGCTTTTGTAGTGCTCCAGCCGGGATTTTCATCACATAGAATTTGAACCCGGGATCCCCGGCTTGAAAGGCCGATATGCTTGACCGGTCTACACCACTGGAGCCCGAACTGCATCGTGTTTGTTGTCCATAAAATCCTTTTGAAGTGATTCAAAAGATTTTTTTATTGGCTGAATTTCATAAATCGCATGAATTCTCTTGTCACAAGAATAGATGAACTAGTAGAAGAACACAGTTTGTTAAAACATCAATTCTATGTGATGTGGAATGAAGGGATACTAACACGTGAATCTCTTTGTGGATATTCAAAAGAATATTTTCAACTTGTTAAAGCAGTGCCTGCTTTTGTAGGTATGATTATGGAACGTGCATCTCATAATAAAGATGCAATTGTAGCAAATCAAAAAGAAGAATCTGAACACATAATACCTTGGATGAAATTTGCTGACTCGTTAGGGGTATCTCAAAGAGAGTTAGAAGATTATGCTGGCCTTGAAAAAACACAACATGCTGTAACAAATCTTTCAAAACTTATGACAACATTTGAGGGAGGTGCAACTGCAATGTATGTTCTTGAACAAGAAATACCAAAAATAAGCTTGTCAAAAATTGATGGACTACGAAAATTCTATAATATAACTTCAGATGATGCAATAGAATACTTCAGACTACACACAGAGGCTGACATACGACATGCTGCATTATGGCGACGAATTCTTGAAAAAACTCCTGTTGAAAATGAAGAAGAATTATTTATGACTGCAAGTAAATCAGTATCTGCACAGAATATGTTACTAGACAGCTGTTACGAAGCTTATTGTTAACTCTATACTATTTTATACTGCATGCAAAATTGTTTGTGCGGGGGCCCATAACTCAGCTTGGTAGAGTAACCGGCTCATAACCGGTGAGCCAAGGGATCGAAGCCCTTTGGGCCCACTATTTTTTGATTAAAGACAAAAAATTGCAGTAATTTCATTCTTTTTTGAATCAACGCTATTCTTTAATGTACGAAATGGATTATACTTTTGATATAGAATCAACCCCGTTAACAAATGTATCCTCAGGTAAACCAGTTAAGATTTTATGTTTTGATTTTAGTTTATCATAAAACTGTGCTCCTAAAATTTCATTTAGTCCTTAGCCACTAGTTTTAAAATAAGCAAATACTGTTTTTCATTAGGCCGCGATGAAGAATCAGAGTTATATCTGAATCGTGATGTGAAGGCATTTGTCTGAGCTGCCTACAGTTTTCAGCCCAGAAAGAATTTGATAAATTTGACACTATGTGTTACACCAAAAGGTTACAGAGTATATATAAAGCCCTTATATAAGGAAAAAAAATGCCTCAAACAAAGCCAATAGTTAGCATAGAAAATGTTGTGGCCTCGGCATCGGTGGATCAAAGAATTGATCTCAATGTAATTACACAAACATTCCCTGATGTTGAGTATCATCCTGATCAATTCCCGGGTTTAGTCTTCAGACTAAAATCACCAAAAACTGCAACATTGATTTTTAGTTCTGGTAAGATGGTTTGTACCGGCGCAAAGTCAGAAGAACAAGCAATCAAGGCTGTAAGAAGTGTAGTACAAAAACTTCGAAAGGGCGGTATCAAAATAAAAAAAGATGCTGTCATAGTTATTCAAAACATAGTAGCATCTGCAAGCCTAGGAGGAAAAATTCACTTAGAACAGGCTGCAAGAAGTCTGCCGCGAAGTATGTATGAACCAGAGCAATTTCCTGGCTTAATACATAGGATGCTTGATCCCAAAACGGTCATCTTACTTTTTGCATCAGGAAAACTTGTTTGTACTGGTGCAAAAAAGGAATCAGAAGTTTATAGAGCAGTACATAACCTGCACACCTTGCTAGAAGAAAAAGAACTAATGATTTATGAAAGCTAACTCTGCAAGCCTTTTTTTGGCTTCAGATTAGACCTATTTGTTTTTTAATTCGTTCAAAAACCTCAACATCAAGCAAGTTTGCTTTATGTAAGATTGTGCTTAGAGCAATAATATCAGTAATTTCATACAATCTCACATTTTCAGATGCTAAGAGCTCTCTGGCACCTTCAAACCTATTTATTATTGTAAACGCATCAGTTACAACCATTTTTAAAGCTCTGAGTGCTTTAACCGCATTTAGTAGAGAAAGGCCGGTTGTCCCAACATCGTCAACAAGTAAGACTCGAGATCCTTCTTTTATTTTTCCTTCTAATACATTCTCAGTCCCATAATCTTTTGGCTTTTGTCTTATGTAGATGAGAGGTTTCACAGTCTCAATAGCAAGAGCAGATGCAATTACAAGTCCAGATGTAGGCACAGAAGCAATACAATCAAAATTATCAAATCCTATCTTCTCAGATATCAAACTTTGAAGTGCCTTTATCATTTTACGAAATTGATGTGGAAAACTCGGTACAATCCTCAGATCGATATAATAAGGACTATCCTTCCCACTTGAAAGTTTAAAATTTCCAAATTTGATTGCACCATTTTGATACAAAAAAGTTGCAAATTCTTTGACAAACTCCACAGCAAAATTAACTAAACTAGATTTATTTTAATTGTCCTATCGATAGTCTTATGCCAGAAATTTGGCTTAGCTATGGGCCTACAGACGTTGTATTAGACATTAGGGCAGAAAACCTTGACAAAAAAATAGAGCCGGGGGGAACAAACTTGACAGATCTTGAAATTTCTTCCAAACTTGAACAAATTGATCTTACAAAACCAACCGAACTTGTAATCCTAGAATACTCAAAAGCCATACAAAAAGTAATTTCTGTGTTATTAGAAAAATGCAATCAAAAGTCAATCCCTAAACCAAAAATTCTAGCGGATAAATCTAATTTTCATATTATGAAGAATATTTTTTCAGATCCAACTTTGACAATTTCAGAATTTAATACATCGCAACTTTCAAACTCTAATTTGGTTTTTATTGGTGAAATGGAGTTTGATGGTCTCTTTGGGTTTAACACTATTTCAACAAAGTTAGTAAGAAGATTTGGAAAAGATCACATGCTTGCAGCATATGAGAAAAGAAAGGGAAATCTGCCCGCCCCAGGAGAAGACCTTCAAACACTCACTGTAGCTCAGAAATTTACCGATGCTTTTGATATATCTGCAATTGAAATTGTTGCAAATTCATTAGGTGTAGTGGATCTATCTATAGGACATCCATCGGCTACCTCTTCAATATCTAAATCTTTTTCCTCAATTGCAATAAGCGAAGTTGGAAAACACCGTGCCATAATTGTTAGTACTGGAAAAGAAAGTAGTGACCAGACATTTGGAAGATCTCTTTCTTCATTATGGAATTGTTCTGAAGCAATCAAGGATGAAGGTTTAGCTGTTATACTTGCGGAATGCAGAAATGGTATAGGTTCTGAAGCAATACAGCAATACATAGAAGGAAGAATGAGT